>JANMHY010000039.1:0-3215 GCA_031375525.1 Burkholderiales bacterium | reverse complement strand
GGCCGTCGTTGTGCGACTCGGCCGCCAGCCCCATGACGCCGCCGGCGCGGTCGGCGAAGCGTTCCCGGTCGGCTTCGGCGAGGGTTGCGAACTCTTCGCGATCCGGCGCCGCCGCCACCAGCAGCGCGCCCAGGCTGTACTGGCGCAGGCTCCAGGTGAAGCGGAAGAAGGCATACACGAACACGCCGGTCAGCAGCAGCAGCTTCAGGTCGAGCACGAGGCGCGAGGTGCGCACGGCGAACGGCAGCTCCGAGACCAGCGCGCTGGTCTGCTCCGACGAGCCGAGCAAGGCCAGCAGGCCGCCGACGATCAGCAGCGTGGTCGAGGCAAAGAAGCTCGGGCTGGTCGACAGGTTCTGGACGACGATGGCGTCGATCACGCGCACGTCGCGGCGCGACGACTGCATCATCCACAGCCGGCGCTCGCGGTTGCCTTCGGCCAGCAGCGACGGCTGCACCGTCGCGCGGCGCCTGGCAAAGCGCGCGTAGCCGATCCAGCAGAAAAAGTACCAGGCCAGCGCCAGCCACTCCCAGCGCGGCAGGGCGGAGAAGATCAGTTGCCAGAAGTTGGTCACGCCAGGCACTGTAGCGCGCCGCGCGTCAACTCCTGCGCTGCGCGGCCAACTTCAAGACGGCGTTGACGACACCCGCCAGCATCGCCGCCGCCTTGGCGTCCGCCAACGTGCCGTCGGCCGCGAAGGCCTCGTGCGCGCGCACCACTGCCTGCTGCTGCGGCACGACGAGCATCTGGAACGCCATCTGCAAATACTGGCGCAGAGTGTTCAGCGCGCGCAAGCCGCCGAGCGCGCCGGGCGAGCTGGCCAGCAGCGCCGCCGGCTTGTCGGCGGTGGTGGCCAGACCGTCCTTCAAGCGCGACAACCAATCGAAGGCGTTGATGAGCAGCGGCGTCGGGAAGCCGTTGTACTCCGGCGTGACGATGACCAGCGCGTCGTGCGCGGCAATCGCATCGCGCAGCGTCGCGACGCCGGCCGGCAGGCCCTGCCCGGCCTCGACGTCGCCGTCGTACAGCGGCAAGGCCAGCTCGCGCAGATCGAGCACCGTGGTTTGCGCGCCAGCCGCATCGGCCACGGCGCGCGCGGCGTCGCGCAGCTTGACGCTCCACGCGCCGCTG
Organism: Burkholderiales bacterium; assembly: GCA_031375525.1. Lineage (GTDB taxonomy): Bacteria > Pseudomonadota > Gammaproteobacteria > Burkholderiales > Burkholderiaceae_C > CADEEN01. The sequence continues at coordinate 2,084 of JANMHY010000039.1, read as the reverse complement.
CGCGCGCTGCCGGCGATCAGCAACAGCTTCAACGACGCAGCGTCGCTCACGATGCGGCCTTGCGTGCGTCGAGGCTCAGTGACCCGGCGCCGAAGGCGAAGACGAACAGCAGGCCGCCGGTGACGGCCAGGTTCTTCATGAACATCAACTGCTGCGTCATCTGCTGCGCGGCCGGCATCGCCCAGTAGTTGTGAAAGATGACCGTGGCCACGACGGTGAACGCAGCCAGCGCCAACGCCGCCCAGCGCGCCTGCCAGCCGATGATCAGCAGCACGCCGGCCACCAGCTCGACCACGCCGGCCGCGACGGCCAACAGCATCGGCGCAGGCAAACCTTTGCTGGCGATGTAGCCGGCCGTGCCTTCGAGGCCGCTGAGCTTGCCGATGCCGGCGAGCACGAACATCAGCGCCAGCAAAATGCGGGCGATGACGACAGGGATTCCTTGGGTGTTCATGGAGCGGGTCCTTTGACGTGAATAAGCGAAAACTACTTGAGCAACGCAGCGGCTTCGACGATGCGCTGACCGAAGGCGCGCGCGGTGGTGAGGTCGCCCGGCACCATCTCTTCCGGCGACGCATCGGACGGTGACGCGGTGAGCAGGCCGCCGTAGCCGCCGAGGTTGTTGATGTCGTCGCGCGTGCTGGCCTTGGCATTGCTCGGGTGCATGCCCATGCCGGCCCACAACATGCCGTGCTGCTGGGAGAGCGTCCAGAAGTAGGCGAGCGTCGAGAACTTGTCGCCGTTCAGCGTCGCCGAGTTGGTGAAACCCGCGGCCAGCTTGTTGCGCCATTGCTTGCCGAACCATTGTTTGCTCGATGCGTCGGCGAACTTCTTGAACTGCCAGCTCGCGCCGCCCATGTAGGTCGGCGAGCCGAAGACGATAGCGTCGGCGGCGAGCAACTGCTCCCAGGTTCCGTCAGGTACGTTGCCCTCGGCATCGATCGCGATCAGGGCGCCGCCGCTGCCCTCGGCCACCGCCTCGGCGACCTTCTTCGTGTGGCCGTAGCCGCTGTGATAGACGACGACGATCTTCTTGCTCATGATTTTTCCTGGGGTTAAGGCTGGAGGTCGAACACGATGACCTCGGCTTCATGGCCTTGGTCGATCACGAGGCGGCTCTCGCCGGAGAGCTTGGCGGCATCGCCTGCGACCAGGGCCTGGCCGTTGACGCTGGCGCTGCCACGCACGATATGAACGTACGCCAAGCGCTTGTTGTCCAGCGGGAGTTCGGCGCGTTCGCTGGCGTCGAACAAGCCGGCGTAGATCGATGCGTCGGCGTGAATCGTCACCGAGCCCTCGCAACCGTCAGGGGAGGCGACGAGCTTCAGCCGGCCACGCTTGTCGGCCGCCGAGAACGCCTTCTGCTCGTAGCCCGGCGCGATGCCCTGGCGGTCGGGCAGGATCCAGATCTGCAGGAAGTGCGTCGTCTTGTCGGCCGCGTGGTTGAACTCGCTGTGGCGCACGCCGCTGCCGGCGCTCATGCGCTGGACCTCTCCGGGCACGATCGACGAGCTGTTGTTCAGGCTGTCCTGGTGGGCGATGGCGCCGTCGAGCACGTACGACACGATCTCCATGTCGCGGTGGGCGTGCGTGCCGAAGCCGGTGCCCGGCGCGATACGGTCTTCGTTGATCACGCGCAGGTTGCCGAAGCCCATGTGATCCGGGTCGTGGTAGTCGGCAAACGAGAAGCTATGGAAGCTCTTCAGCCAGCCGTGATCGGCATAGCCGCGGTCTTGGGATTTGCGAAGTGTCAACATGATGGCGTGAACTGTAGGCAGCCGAGCCGCTGCCTGCGCGCTGCTCACTTGAAGTGCTCGTTCAAATAAGATGAACCCATGCCCGACAGACGCAACGCCCTGACCCCCGACGCCCTGGTGATGATGGACACCATCGCCAAGGCCGGCAGCTTTGCTGCTGCGGCGCGCGAACTCGGCAAGGTGCCCTCGGCGCTGACCTACAGCGTGCGCCAGTTGGAAGACGCGCTCGACGTGCTGCTGTTCGACCGCAAGAGCGGCCAGGCCGTGCTCACCGCCGCCGGCGAAGAGCTGTTGCGCGAGGGCCGGCGCCTGTTGGCCGAAATGGAC
>JANMHY010000084.1:0-3188 GCA_031375525.1 Burkholderiales bacterium | reverse complement strand
TGAAGAAAAGGCCCGCGTAGAGCGCATAGCAGCCGGCGAAGAATTTGCCGCCGGCCGACTTCGGCGGATCGACCGGGCCCATGCCGCCGAGCAGCATCGCGGCGTTGAGAAAAGCGTCGAGCGGCGACAGGTGTTCGAGCGTCATGTAGCCCACCATGCCGCCGCCGAGAGATACCAGCAGCAGAACGACCGCACCGCCGCCGTGCCACGCCAGCCGCCGGGTGAACTGAGCGCGCGACACCGGTGGTTGGCGCTTGCGCTCGTACATGACTCAACCCTCTCGGGCTTCGAACAGCTCGACCGGATTGCCTGACGGATCGTCGATCAGCACCTGCCGCCCGCCTGGCCCCTTGATCGGTTTGCTGCGTGGCTTGCCGCCGGCGGCGACGGCCTTGGCCAGCGTCGCATCGAGATCAGCGGCCTCGACGACGATGCGGTTCCATCCGCCGGGCACCGGATGCGACCCGTCGCTGAGCTTCTTGCGCGCCGACGTGCCCGGCCCGGCGAGCCACAGCGTCAGGCCCTTGCGCTTCATCACCGCAAACGGCGGACCCCAGCGGTCGGTCAGGCGAAAACCGAGCGCGCGGTAGAACGGCAATGCGGCATCGACGTCGTTGACGAGGTAGCGCACGGTGGCCATGGGTCAGTCATGCCGCATCGGCGAACACGCTGTCGTGGCCTGTCGTCAAGTCCCCAAGGTTTTCAAAGTAGCGACGATGTGTTTGCTTCAAATCGGCTTTGGTGGCTGCTTCCAGCAAGACCACTTCGCGGGTCGCGCCTCGTTGGAGATTGGAAACCTCTAAATCTAGACGGCTTTGCTCTGCGGCAGGACGCATCGCGTCGTCAAACTCGCGAATGGAAACGAGCACGCTGCACGCTCGGTCGTAGTCGATTAGAAAGATCACTGAAGTCTCCTTGCAGAGGCCAACAAAGCAACTAGTTCATTTTGCACCGCTTGCCGCAGCTCCGCGACCTCGTCACCCACCTGAGACTTCCCTTCAAGGCGCTCGATCCGAGCTACCAGCGAAGAAGTCTCGTCTAACGCCTCGCGAACATCCGGCTGCCCACCGCCGTACTTGACCTCGATGCCGAACTCATCAGCAAACTTTTCCGAGATCTCCGCCCAAAGGTGCTGCAACCGGGTGCGAACTTGAACCTCAATCGGCAACCTTCCTGACCGCACCACAACGTGAACTGCACGATAGCCGTGGCTGGGTTGCAAACGTCTGTCGCTGACCACGCAAGGAAACTTGCCTTCGATCAGGGAAACGAGTTGGTCCTGTTGAGCCACATCTGCAACCACGGTACGGCAGCCAGCTATGTCCTGCATCTGGGACAAGCGCATCGAGCTTCGCTTGAGTTTGTCGACGATGGCAGCGGTCGACTTGGCAGGCCGGCCGCTGACTTCAATGCCGATCTCGGAGCGAAGCACCGCTACGACGTGGTCGTAGTCGGCTCGAAACGTGCGGCGGTGTTGATCCAGGAGCCGCAGGTCCGTCTCAGTCACTTGAACACGCAGGCGGTCACCAAGCTGATCGACGGCTGCGCGGGAAAGCAGCGCTTCGGGCTGCACTGACTCAGCTTCCCAATCGCTTCGAGTGCGCCGCAATCTGCTCGCGTACGCGCTCGGGTGCCGTGCCGCCGATCACCTTGCGCGCGTTGAGCGACGCCTTCAAGGTCAGCGCCGATTCGTACACGTCGTCGCCGATCGACGCATGAAAGCCGCGCAGCACGTCCAGCGGCAGCTCGCTCAAATCCTTGCCTTGCTGCAAGCCAAACTTCACCGCCGCAGCGACGACTTCGTGCGCGTCGCGGAACGGCACGCCTTTTTTGACGAGGTAGTCGGCCAGATCGGTCGCCGTCGCAAAACCACGCTGCGCGGCGCGCTGCATCGCTTCGGGTTTCACCACGATGCCTTGAACCATCTCGGCCATGATGCGCAGCGTTGCCGCCAGCGTATCGACCGTGTCGAACAGCGGCTCCTTGTCTTCCTGGTTGTCCTTGTTGTAGGTCAGCGGCTGGCCCTTCATCAGCGTCAGCAGCGCGGTCAGGTGGCCGTACACGCGGCCCGTCTTGCCGCGCGCGAGTTCGGCGACATCGGGGTTGCGCTTCTGCGGCATGATCGACGAGCCGGTGCAGTAGCGGTCGGCCAAGTCGATGAAGCCGTAGTTCTGCGTCATCCAGAGCACGATCTCTTCGGCCAGGCGCGAGACATGCATCATCGTGATCGCGGCCCAGGAACAGAACTCGATGGCGAAGTCGCGGTCGCTGACGGCGTCGAGGCTGTTCATGCACAGACCGTCGAAGCCGAGCGTCTTGGCAACGCGCGCGCGGTCCAGCGGGTAGCTGGTGCCGGCGAGTGCCGCGGCGCCGAGCGGCAGTTGGTTGACGCGCTTTCTCACCTCACTCAACCGCTGCGCATCACGCGCGAACATTTCGACATAGGCCAGCAGGTGGTGCGCAAAGCTCACCGGTTGCGCGACCTGCAAATGCGTGAAGCCGGGCAGGATGGTTTCGGTGTGCTGCGCGGCGACGGACAGCAGCGAGCGCTGCATTTGCGCCAGCAGCGGCGCCAGCGCATCGATCTCGCCGCGCAGCCACAGCCGCACGTCGGTGGCCACCTGGTCGTTGCGCGAGCGGCCGGTGTGCAGCCGTTTGCCGGCATCGCCGACGAGCGCCGTCAGCCGCGCCTCGATGTTCAGGTGCACGTCCTCGAGTTCGAGCTTCCACTCGAACGTGCCGGCGTCGATGTCGGCTCCGATCTGCGCCAGGCCGCGGCGGATGTCGGCTGCATCTTGTTGCGAGATCACGCCTTGCGCAGCCAGCATCTCGGCATGCGCCAGCGAGCCGGCGATGTCGGCCGCGGCCAAACGCTGGTCGAAGGGCACGCTGGCCGTGTAGCGCTGCACCAGCTCGCTCATCGGTTCGCTGAACAGCGCCGACCAAGCTTGTGACTTGTTGGCGAGTGAGCCTTGTTTCGGATCGTTGGGCATGGGTGGAGCCGTGCAGGCCGTGGAGCAAAATGCTTTGCGTTTCTACCGCTTGACGCGATTTCATTCTATCGACGCGATGCCGTTGCCCGACACCGTCCCCGCCGCCTTGTCCACGCTGCTGCCGACGTCCGACCTGTCGCCGGCGCCGGACACGCGCGTCTCCGACGGCGCGGCCTTCGATGTCTGCCACGGTGC
>JANMHY010000606.1:0-2600 GCA_031375525.1 Burkholderiales bacterium | reverse complement strand
AGCACGCCAAGTCAGTGCTCGACCGCATCGTGCCCGGCTACTACCAGCGCCTGGACGAAAAAGGCGCGGTGGCCAACAGCACCTGCTGCGACAACACCGCCACCGAGCACAGGATGATGGCCAAGCTGATGATCGACTCGGCGGTGGTGTGGGCGCGCGACTACAAGATCGACTCGTTCCGCTTCGACCTGATGGGCCACCAACCGCGCGAAGCGATGGAGCGATTGCAGTAGGCTGTGAATGCAGCCACGGGACGGCGCATCGATGTCATCGGCGAAGGCTGGAACTTCGGCGAAGTGGAAAACGGCAAACGCTTCGTGCAGGCGGCGCAGAAGAGCTTGAACGGCAGCGGCATCGGCACCTTCAGCGACCGAGCGCGTGATGCTGCGCGCGGCAGCAGTTGGGGCAGCCCCGAAGACAACGTGCGCAACAAGGGCTGGCTTCACGGCGAGGGCACGCCAGCGCAAGCCGACCTGCTGCGCGTCGGCCTCGCCGGCACGCTCGAAAGTTTTCAGATGACCGACCGCAGCGGCAACCGCGTGCCGCTTTCGCACATCGACTACAACGGCCAGCCGGCCGGCTACGCGAGCCAGCCGGCCGAGGTGGTGAACTATGTCGAGAACCACGACAACCAGACGCTGTTCGACAACAACGCGACCAAGCTGCCGCGTGAGACGAGCCGCGAAGACCGCGCCCGCGTGCAGCATCTCGGCGCCGCGCTCGTGGCCTTCAGCCAGGGCATTGCCTACTTCCACGCCGGCCAGGAGATCCTGCGAAGCAAGAGCCTCGACCGCAACAGCTACGACTCCGGCGACTGGTTCAACCGCCTCGACTGGACGCTGCAGGACAACGGCTTCGGCGCTGGCCTGCCGCCCGAGCGCGACAACAAGGACCATTGGCCGGTGATGCAGCCGCTGCTGGCGGCGAGTGCGAGCATCAAGCCGACGAAGGCCGAGATGGAGTGGACGCGCGATGCCTTTTTCGACCTGCTACGGATCCGTGCCAGCTCGTCGCTGTTTCGCCTGCGCAGCGCCGATGAGGTGGCCAAGCGACTGACCTTCCACAACACCGGCCCATCGCAAGTGCCGGCGTTGCTGGTGGCGCACCTCGATGGCAAAGGCCACGCCGGCGCAAACTTCAAAGAGATCGTGCTGTTGATCAATGCCGATGCGGCCGCACAGACGGTCACGGTGCTCGAACTCGCAGGCAAGCCGTACGCGCTGCACCCCGTGCACCGCGCCGCGGGCTCGGCCGATGCGCGTGCGGCCACGGCGAGCTACGCGGCAACGAGCGGTGCATTCAGCGTGCCAGCACGAACGGCAGTGGTCTTCGTCGCCGACTGACGTGCATGGCTCCCTCACCCCGCTGGCGGGGCGAGGGACCGGTGTTCCTCGCCTACCTCGCAGGTAATCGACAGCGCTACCGCTCCCGTCCAGACTGTCCGCATCAACTCGAGACAGTTCAGTGACCATCCAAGGAGCCTTTTCTTCACCATGACAACCAGCATCGACCTCCTGCCCCTGGCGTTGCACTGCTTATCGGCATTCCGGCCTTTGGCTCGTGCATCGGCATCGGCCTGGCAACGATGAAGTTTCTCGAAGGCGTCGCGCGTCAGCCGGCTGGCGAGCGAGCTGCAGACGAAGTATTTCCTGCGCCGAGCTGCTCGTCGCGCTGGCCGATGTGCTCGACATGCCGCTGCGCGAGCGCAATGCGCTACTGTTGGCCGCAGGCTTTGCGCCGCGCTGCTCGTGCCCTGCGTGCTCCACATCGCCGGCCAGCGCCTGTCGCTGTTCACGACGCTGGCTACCTTCGGCTCGCCGCGCGACGTGACGCTGGCGGAGTTGACGGTGGAGCTGCTCTACCCGGCCGATGCGGCCACGGAGACGGCGTTGCGCGCGATGGCTTGAGAGGCTGAGAGTCTTCGATCACGCCCGCTCACCACGCCAGAAGCCGTCCGCCCGTCGTTGCAAATGCTCGAGCCCGACGGCCGTTCCCAGCCTGCGTCGGCCGCGTCGGTCAAGCCCGGGGCCTTGCGCCGAGCAGCCGCGCCGGCGGTGAGCAGAGGGAGGCGCATTGTGCGCGCGCACGCCTTCACTCCACTTTTCCGATCTTCTTCACCGCTTCGTTCATCAGCGCCGCATCGGCCGTCCAGTAACGCTGGAACTCCGGCGCGTCGAGATATTCGATCGGGCTGCCGGCGCGGTTGATGGTCTGCACCACCTGCGGATCGGTGGCGGCTTGCTTCGCCGCAGCACGCAGCTTGGCGACGATGTCGTCCGGCGTGCCCGCCGGCACGAACAGCGCCGACCATTGCGCGAAGGTCGTCGCGTAGCCGCTTTGCGTGAGGCTCGGCACGTCCGGCAGCGCGACCAACGGCTTGTCGCCCCAATGGGCCAGCGCGCGCAGCTTGCCGGCCCTGATCTGTTGCGCCACCGTGGACGGACCCGTGACCACCGCATCGACCTGGCCGCCGAGCAGCGCCAGCAGCGCCGGACCGGCGCCGATGCCGGTGGCGCCGCCGGCGCCGGCACGGTTGTCGACGATGACTTCAACTCGCGCGCCAGCGTCTCGGCCACCGGCCGCGCCACCGTATCGGCCAC
>JANMHY010001009.1:0-16596 GCA_031375525.1 Burkholderiales bacterium | reverse complement strand
GCGCCCGATGCCGACAAAGCCGTGGCCGCCGGAGCGGATGCGTCGGCCCTTGAACAGCAGCTCGATGTCGTCCCAGTGGTTGAAGGCCTGGCTGATCTCGTCGGACGTTTGCCCGTCGCAGCGCCGCATGTTGTCCATGGTGGCGTCGGAGAAGACGACGCCCCAGCCGAAGGTGTCGTAGGGCTTGTTGCGCTCGACGACGCGCACGCGATGGGCTGCGTCGAGCTTTTTCATCAGCAAGCCGAAATACAGCCCTGCCGGGCCGCCGCCGATGCAGACGATGTTCATCGAATGAATTTAGACTTCAATACTTTACTTGTCAAGTATATGATCCAAAAAAAAGCGCTCGGCCCGCGAGCGCTCGCCGGTGGGCTGTTGCGTCAGTACTCGTTCATCACCACGCCGGCGAGCTTGGTCTGGGTCTTGGCGAGCGACGAAACCAAGTTGCTCATGGACTTCATGCGGCTGCGCCCGCGTCGGCCGACCACCAGCACGGCGCCGCACAGCGCGGCAATAGCACGCGCATCGGCGCCATGCGTCGAGGCCGGTGTATCGACGATGACATGGTCGAACTTGCCGATCATCTCCTGGATGAGCTGCGCAAACGCCGGCCGCTGGATGAGTTCGAGCGGATTCGGCGGAATCGCGCCCACCGGCAGCACGAACAGGCTCGGCAGTTGTGACGAACGCTGGATCAACCCTTCCTCCGCCCGGCCGCTGAGCATGGCGGTGAGGCCCGAACGGTTGAGCGTGATGCCGAACACATCTTGCGAGCGCGGCGAGCGCATGTCGGCGTCGATGAACAAGGTGGGGCCGCCGAGCTGGCTGAACGCCGCGGCGATGTTGCTGGCCAGATAGGTCTTGCCATCGCCGACGTCCGGACTCACCACTGCAAGCGCGCGCCGCGGCTGGTCGGCGGCCATGACGCCCATCAGCAACTGGCTGCGCAGCTCGCGAAAGGCCTCGGCTTCGTCGCTGAACGGGTTGGCGGCGATGACGAGCTCGGGGTTGACCTGCTTCTCATCGATCGCGTACGGATAGTGGAACTGCTGCGACAGCGCCCACAGCACGTCTTCGCGGCGCACCAAGCCCAGCTCGATGGCCGACTCACCGAAGCGCAGATCGTTCTCGCGCTGGTAGTTGAGGATCCATTCGACCTGCTTGTCGGTCAGCTGGCAAGGCACGCGCATCAAGTCGCCGATGCGGCGCTCGAGCACCTGGGCGTTGGACGCCTCCTGCGTCGGCGCCGTGCCGCCGGCGCGGTAGGCTGACTGGGCAAAGGAGGACAACATGCGCACGATGGGGATCCTTGGGTCAGAGGTCGATCAGGTGGGACGCGGCAAGCCGGTCAGCACGCGCTGTTTCATCAGCTTCGTACGTGTCGTGTCCGGCAACGCGCGGCGAGCATGCGCGGACACCGGCAGGCAGACGAGCATCGGCTGCTTGAGCTCGCTCACGTCATCGACGGTGCGCATGCGGCGGTCGAGCTGCTCGCGGCCGAGCACGAGACCGAGTCCCAGCAGCAGGCCCACGGCGATGCTGGCGCCGATGTTTTTCAGCAGATTGGGCGACGAGGGAGACATCGGCACGGTGGCATGCTTGAGCACAGAGAGATTCGTCTGCGTGTTCTGGCTCTCGATGCTCGCCTGGCTCACGCGCTGCTGCATCGTGTCGTAGGCCCGCTGGGCAACTTCGACTTCGCGCTGCAGGCTGACCGATTGCTCGCGCTGGGACTGCATGCGCAGCACCTTGGCGCGCTGCGCCTCGAGCGCCGCTGAAATCTGCGCGACCCGCGACTGCGTGGCGCTGTTGCCGAAACTGACATTGCTGACCGCACGGCCCTTTTCCGAGGCAAGCTTGCTCCTCAGCTCCGAAAGGCGTGCTTCCTGCTCGATCAGCTGCGGGTGGTTCTCGCCAAATCGGGACGTCATTTCGCGCGCTCGCACCTCCTCGCGCGTCACTTCGGCAGCCAGCGCGGCGACGGCCGGGTTTTGCCAGACCTCTTGCAATTGTTCGGTTCGCTGCCCAGCCTGTTTGATGCGGCCCGCAACTTCCGCGTTGGCGCTTTGCGCCGCGAGCAGTTGCGCGCCCAGCTCGGCCAGCCGCGTCGCCTCGATGTTGAGTTTCTCCTCGCCGACGAGCAGGCCGTTTTTCTGCTGGTAGTCGGACACCTTGTCCTGCGCCCGCTCGAGGTCCGCTCTCAATTCCTTGGCGCGGGCGTCGAAGAAACCACTGAACTGGCGCAGCCGCTCCATGCGCAATTCCAGCGAGGTGCCGATGTACGCCTTGACGTAGGCATTGACGATTTCCGCTGCTTTCTCGCCGTCATCGGACGTGTAGGCCACGGTGACCACGTTGGACACCGGCGCTGGCTTGACCGCCAAGCCTTTCTGCATCATGTCAGACAGCCAGGCCTCGAAGTCGCCTTTGCCATCGCCGGCCTTTTGCCACGCGTCCCGCAGACCCGCATCCTTGCCCAGGTCGAGCGCACGAATCACGGCGCGGCCGACGCGCTCACTCGTGATCAGCTCCATCTGCGTCGCCATATAGCCACCGGGCAACGAAGAATTGGGCGTGCCGCCAGCCACCTGATCCGGTGAACGCGCATCGAGCATCACACTCGCCCACGCCGTGTAGCGCTTGAGCATCGTTACGCTGACGACGGTCGTTGCAGCGACGCACAGCACGAGCACTGCGAGCGCCCAGGGCCAGCGCGCGGCGAGTACGGCCAGAACTTGTCTCGGGGTCATTCAATCACTCCCCCGCACGGCGGGAATTGCCGAGCCATTATTCAGCAAGTCGGCGACAAATTGTTGCGCTCAAACATGGGATGACACCGCCACCCCCCAAGCGCTGTGGACGTGCGAAGGCCGCAGCTACAGACGCCAGACGTTGAAGCCCGCAGCGCGCAAAGGTTCCGGCGCGAAACCGGATTTGACGTCGATCACGCAGCCGCCGCGGATCAGCTTGCGCGACAACTCGTCCACGCCGAGGCTGAGGAAATCGGCATGCGATACGGCCAGCACCAAGGCGTCGGCCCGCGGCAAGTCGCTCCACTGCACCAGTGAAACGCCGTACTCATGCTGGGCCTCGGCCGGATCGGCGTGAGGGTCATGTACCCAGACTTCGACGCCATAGCTGCGCAGCTCACGGATCACATCGCCGACCTTGCTGTTGCGCAGGTCGGCGCAGTTTTCCTTGAAGGTCAGGCCGAGCACGTTGACGCGTGCGCCCTTGATGTAGCTGCCGCTGGCGATCATCTGCTTGACGGTCTGCTCGGCGATGTATTTGCCCATGCCGTCATTGGTGCGTCGCCCGGCGGTGATGACCTCCGGGTGGTAGCCGAGCATTTCGGCCTTGTGCGTCAGGTAGTACGGATCGACGCCGATGCAATGCCCGCCGACGAGACCGGGCTTGAATTTCAGGAAGTTCCATTTGGTGCCGGCGGCTTTGAGCACCTCGCTGGTATCCAGGCCAACCAGGTCGAAGATGATCGCCAACTCATTCATCAACGCGATGTTCAGGTCGCGCTGCGTGTTCTCGATGACCTTGCACGCCTCGGCCGCCTTGATGCTGCTGCAGCGAAAAACGCCGGGCTCGACGACGCGCTCATAGAGCTTGGCGACGCGCTCCAGCGTGTCTGGCGTGTCGCCCGCCACCACCTTGACGACGTTGGTTAGCATGTGCTCGCGGTCGCCGGGGTTGATGCGCTCGGGACTGTAGCCGACAAAGAAGTCCTGCTTCCACTTCCGGCCGGACGCCTTTTCGATCACAGGGATGCAAGCCTCCTCGGTCGCACCCGGGTACACCGTGGATTCAAAGACGATGGTGGCCCCTGGCTTGAGGTTCTCGCCGATCATGCGGCTGGCGCCTTTCAACGGCCCAAGATCTGGAATGCGCGCGCCATCGACAGGGGTCGGTACGGCAACGAGGATGTAGTCGGCCTCGCGCAAGCAAGCCGGGTCGGCGCTGTACTCGGCATGCTGGGCCGCACGCATGTCTTCATCAGGGATCTCGCGTGACGGATCGCTGCCGCCGCGGCAGCTCGACACCTTGTGCTCGTCGATGTCGAACCCGATCGTCCGCGCCTGCTTGCCGAACTCGATGACGAGCGGCAGCCCGACGTATCCCAAACCCACCACTGCAACCGTGCTTTTTTCCATTTGACCTCCCTGTCGTTTTGTCTGTCGCACTCACAGCCCGGTCGTGAACGACCAGACACGGCTCGTCGCCAAAGCGTTTCCGGCCACGTCCTTCACACGCGGATCGGTCGTACCGCCACGCACCGTGGCGGTGTATGTTGCCGAAGCAGCCAAGGCGCTCGATGGAGTGAGCGTGGCGATACGAGTCACCGGGTCATAGGTCAGCGCAGCAGTCACCTGGACCCCCGTGGAGTTGCGCACCAGTGTGAATGATGTCGTGGTGATCGTCGTCGCGTTCATGTCCTCGCTGAAGGTCGCCCGCACCGTCGTGCTTCGCGAGACCGCGAGCGCCCCACTGGCCGGTGTGATCGAACTGACGGTGGGTGGTGTCGTGTCGGCAACCGTGGTGAAGGTCCAGGTGGCATCCGCCGCCAAGGCGTTGCCGGAAACGTCCTTCACGCCTGCGGCCCCACCCCTCACGCGCACGCTGTACACGGCCAGTGCGGCCAGCGTCGGCGTGGGGTTCAGCGTGGCGATGCGTGTCGTGCTGTTGTAGCTGACGACAGCGCCGACCAGCACGTTGCCTGCGTCGCGCAGTTCGAACGTGGTGCCGCTGATCGTCGCTGCGTCCATCGCTTCGCTGAAGGTCACGGTGACGTTGGCCGTTGGCGCGACCCCAGTAGCACCAACAGCAGGAGAGCGTGCCGTGACCGTCGGCGGCGTCGTGTCGGTCACCGAGGTCGTGAACACCACATCGACCCAGTAGTTGCTGGCGTTAAACGACAGACTCGGGAACAACGAGCCGGACGCGTAGACATACACGCCGTTGCCCGCGCCGGCACTGTCGCTGAGCGCGTGCAAGGGTGCGTTGTCCACTCCGCCAGCGCTGAAGTAGCTGCCGTTGAATGCATAGCGGCCCACCGGCGCCAGGTACGAAGCGACGTAGGTCGTGTTCGCCGCAATGGCCACTGGTGCGGCAAAGCTCACCTGCTGCCACCCGGAGCCGGTCTCGCTGGTGAAGGTCGCCTGAGCCAACTGCTGGCCCCCGCTGCTCCACAGCGTGCCCACGTGTGTGCCCGTGTTGGCAGTTCCCTTGAAGAAACGAATGCCGGTGATATAGCCAGCAACGTCGCTGCGGAATTTGACCCCCAGGTTCACCGACGCCGAGTCTGACGCGCTGTCCAGCAACGGTGTTGCCGTCGCCGGCCAGATCGTGCACGGACAACTCGGCGCTGCCTCGGTGGTAAACGTCCAGGTCGAGTCCGCACCGAGGGCGTTGCCAGCCACGTCCTTAACGCGCGGATCGATCGTGCCACCACGAACCCGGACCGAATAGACGTCCTGCGCGGCCAGCGTGGGTGTCGGATCCAGCGTCGCCACTCTCGTCGCCGCGTCATAGCTGACCGCCGCCGCAACCAAGGCGTTTGCGGCATCGCGCAACTCGATCGTGAGCGCACTGATTGTCGCAGTGTCCATCGCCTCGCTGAAGGTCACGGTAACGTTGGCCGACTGCGCCACGCCCGTCGCACCCACTGCCGGGGAGCGTGCCGTGATCGTCGGTGGCGTGGTGTCACCCGCCGTTGCGGTGGTGAACGACCAAGTGGCATTCGCCTGCAACGCATTGCCGGCCAGGTCCTTGACGCGCGGGTCGGTGGTGCCGCCGCGCACGGTGGCTGTGTACGTTGCACCCGCGACCAGCGTGGCCGTGGGGTCCAGCGTGGCCGTGCTGGTCGCTGTGTCGTAGCTCACCGTGGCAGCAACCAAGGCGCTGGCGGTATCGCGCAGCTCGATCGTCGACGCGCTGATCGTCGCCGCGTCCATCGCCTCGCTGAAGGTCACGGTAACGTTGGCCGTTGGCGCCACACCCGTGGCACCCACTGCCGGTGAGCGTGCCGTGATCGTCGGTGGCGTGGTGTCACCCGCCGTCGCGGTGGTGAACGACCAAGTGGCATTCGACTGCAGCGCGTTGCCGGCCAGATCCTTGACGCGCGGATCGGTGGCGCCGCCGCGCACGGTGGCCGTATACGTCGCACCCGCGACCAGCGTGGCCGTGGGGTTGAGTGTGGCCGTGCTGGTCGCTGCGTCGTAGGTCACCGTCGCCGCTACCAAGGCGTTGGCGGCATCGCGCAGCTCAAAGGTGGACGCACCGATCGTCGCCGCGTTCATCGCCTCGCCGAAGGTCACGGTGACATTGGCCGTTGGCGCGACCCCAGTTGCGCCAACAGCAGGAGAGCGTGCCGTGACCGTCGGCGGAGTCGTATCCACGCCGCCAATCGTTACAGAAACGCTGGTGACCGAGGACTGGATGTTTCCGCTGTCGTCAACCGAGCGGCTACGGATCGTGACCGCGCCGCCGACGGTTGGCGTCCAACTGTAGGTCCACGAGCTGCGGCCATTGGCCCTACGCCATGTGGTGCCACCATCAATGGACACCTCGACACCGGCGACCACACCGCCAACGTCTGTCGCCGTGCCTGAAATCGTCGTCGGCACACCTTGCGCCAAGGTCGCGCCACCCGCCGGCGCCGTGATCACCGAGCCGGGCGGCGTGAGGTCGGTTGAGGCCGTCGCGGCGACGAGCCCGGGCCGCAGCGAGCCCGGCTGGGCGTTCATGTCCGCGAACAAGTTGACCGTGGCCTGTTGCATGCGCACGTCCGGCGTGGTGCTGGCATTGGGGGTCGCGGAGTCGAAGTCGTGATTGCCATCCAGACCCCAGGACCAGCGGATGGTGCCAGCACCGAAAACGCGTGCGCCATTCGACCGCTTGTGCATGGTCAGACTGTGGGTAGCGGTGCCAGTGGCATACGTCGAGCCGTAGTCCTGAAGGTATGACACACCGCTGACGGCGGTAGACGACATGCGGAACAATCCGGCGGGGCGGAAGCCGTTGTCCAGGTCCTCGTCCCATTCGTAGCCAAGCGTGGCAGCCGGTAGAGTGGCCACCTGCCCGGACGGAAGCGTGGCAATGCTGGTGTTGCGCCAGAAGCGCAGATTGCCGTATTCGGCAGGCACCTGAATACCAGACTCAGCCCCGGCACAGCAGTTGACAGTGAAGATCGTGCCGGTGACGGCATTCTCAGGACGCCCACCGTCCGCTGGCGGGCTGAAGCGTGGGTCGCGCCAAGTCCCGGTCCAGATCGCAGTGGGATCGATCTTGGCATTGGCGTGCGTTTCCTTGTAGGAAGCCAAGGTGCGGTACGCAGTGGCAGAACCGTCGATGCTGTTCTCCCAGCGCGTCTTCCAGAACATTTCATTGCCGCTGAAGAAGGCCAGGTGTACTCCGCTGTCGCGTGCACCCTCGATACTGGTGCGCTGACCTGCAGACCAGTACTCATCATGGCCCACGGACAGCAGCACGCTGTGGTTGGCGATCAACGCCGGGCTGCGCTCGACATCGACGCCAGCCATGTAGCTGACGTTGTAGCCGTTGGCCTCGATCCAGCGCACCATCGGGTACTCACCGCCAAAGAAGAAGGCTCTGCTGTACTGGTTGCCGCGGGTGACAAACGGGCGATTGTAGCTGACCTTGTAGGCCCGCCCCGCCGGCGAACCGCTGTACAGGCTGTTGCCGCCGTAGTCGTTGTAGGCCTGCCACGTCGTGTCCGAGGTCTTGAACAGCAGGTCCGAGTTGCCCGCGTCGTCGCGCACGATGAAGTAGATATGACTGGTGCCGCCTGTATCCGTCCGCACCAGCTTGGCCAAGTAGACGCCCGATACCGCAGTCGTGGGCACGACCCAAGAGCCGGAAACGGCCCAGTTGCCGCAATCGACAAGGCCAGTCACGGAGTCGTTCAAGCAAGAAGGCTGTGTCTGTGGCAACGTTGCCGAGGGCAACACGGTCGCCACCTTGCGCGCGCCCGCGCCGCCATAGTAGCCAATGCGGTAGATATCGAAGCGGTATGCGGCCGCGTTAGTCTCGACCTTGAAGCTCACGGTGCTGCCACGGTTGACACTGATTTGCGTGGCGTAGCCTTGAATTGACGAATCGCCGGAGCCGACGACATCCCATTCGCTCGGCGGGTTGCCGGTCAGGCAGTTCTCCGCCACGACGGAATTAGCCGGCGCCGCGCACGCGCTGGTGGCTTCGGTCGTGAACGACCACGTCACGTTGGCCGCCAGGGCATTGCCCGCCAGATCCTTGATGCGTGGATCGGTGCTGCCGCCGCGCAATGTAGCGGTGTACGTACTTGACAGCGCCAGCGCAGCGCCAGGCGCCAGGTTGACAGTGCGCGACGCGACGTCGTAACTCACCGTCGCGGCGACCACTGTGTTGGAAGCGTTGCGCAACTCGAACGTGGCACCGCTCACAGTGGCCGGGTCCAGCGGCTCATTGAACACGGCCCGGACCGCCGAGGTGATCCCAACGCCGGTCGCTGTGTTGGCTGGTGTGGTCGAGGCCACAGACGGCGGCACGTTGTCGACTGGCGCCACGGTGGCAAACACCACGTCAACCCAATAGTTGGTGGCAGCGAAAGTCTGTGCCGGGAAACCACCGCTGGCGCCGTACACGAAGACGCCATTGCCGCCGCTGACGCCGTTTTGCAGCAGATGCACCAAGCCGTTGTCCACGCCGGCGTTGGCGAAGTAGTTGTTGTCGCCGGCGTAGCCGCCGCTGGGGGCAAAGTAGGAGGCCACGTAAACCGTGTTGGCAGAGATCGGCACCGCGGCGCCGAAGTTGACCTGCTGCCATCCGGTGGCGGTTTCGTTGATGAACTGGGCCGTCGCCAACAGTTGCCCGCCGCTGGTCCACAAGCTGCCGCTGTGTGTGCCCGTATTGCCGGCACCTTTAAAGAAGCGGATGCCGGTCACGTAGCCGCTGACATCAGTCCTGAACTTAACGCCCAACTCGACCGCCACGGTGTCCGCCAACGACGGATTGGCGGGCGTCGCCGTAGGGGGCCATGCGCTGCAAGGACAGCCGGATGACTGAGAGTTGGTCGTGAAGGACCACGACACCGAGGACGCAAGCGCGTTGCCAGCGAGGTCCTTGATACGCGGATCGGTGGTGCCGCCGCGAACGGTGGCTGTGTAGCTGCTCGAAGTTGCCAGCGAGCTGCTGGGTGCGAGCGTTGCGGTGCGGGTGGCGGCGTCGTAGGTCACGGTCGAAGCGACAACGGCATTGGCGGCATTGCGCAGTTCAAACGTGCTGCCACCCACGGTCGCAGGGTCGATGGCCTCGCTGAACACAGCACGCACAGTGGATGTGACGGCCACGGCCGTTGAGCCGCTCGCCGGCGTGGTGCTGGTCACTGTCGGCGGCGTCGTGTCGGGCGCACCACCACCTTCGAACACCACGTCGACCCAGTAATTGGTCGACCGGAACGACTGCGTCGGGAAGCTGCTGGCACCAGCGTAAACGTACACGCCATTACCCCCGCTGACGCCGTCTTGCAGCAGGTGCAGTGACCCGTTGTCGACGCCGTTGTTGGTGAAATAGAAGTTGTCGCCCGCATAGCCACCATTGGGCGCGAAATACGAAGCGACATACACCGTGTTGGCCGTCACCGCCAAAGGTGTTGCGAAGGTGACCTGCTGCCAGCCGGTGGCCGTCTCGTTGGTGAAGGTGGCCGTGGCCAGCCGCTGGCCGCTGCTGCTCCAGACGCTGCCGACGTGGGTGCCGGTGTTGTTGGTGCCCTTGTAGAAGCGCACGCCCGTGACCTGGCCATCGACGTCCGTCCTGAACTTGACACCGACTTCTAGCGGACCGGGATCGTTGACCGATGGGTTGGTAGGCACTGCCGTCGCGGGCCAGCCCGTTGATGCGGCCTCCAGCAACAAAGGCCCCGGCAACGCAAGCGTTGAGACTGGTGCGGCTGCACTGCCGGCACCCGCTGTGCCAATGGCCGACTTGGCTGACGGCGCCGTCGTCAGCTCGGCACGATAGTCGGCAGCGTACGCGCCGCCGATACCAGGAAACAAGGCGTAGTCGATCCCTTTGAGGGTTCGCAACGTGAAGCGCACCGCGCCGCCAGCGCGTGTCAACGATTGCAGACGCTTGTCGCCGACCCGAAGCGGCAACATGGCCTGCAGGCCCGTGGCGCCCGCGCCGGCTGACAAGTTGAACGTCAGCGTGTTGCCGTTCCACGCCAAGGATTCGAAAGACGACGCATTGCGAGCGTCAAGCCAGTTCAGCATCTGGCGCGCCGACACCACTGCAACGCCGCGCGCGCGCGCCGACGCGACCACCGCGGCCGCCTCGGGGCTGTCAGCGATGTCGGCCTGGACGTTGAAGGCGAACGCACCGTAGTAGCCCTCCAATCCGATCGCCCGATCGAGCAGCTTGTCGACCATCGCCGGATAAGACGGACCCGACTCGTCGCTCAGCACCGTCGGCGCCTGGAAGACGTCGATCAGACTGCCGTCCAATGCGGAAAAGCGCATCGGCATCGCCGAACCCGTGAACAGGCCGGGCATACCGGATGCCCAACCCGGCGAGCCGAACTGGTACGTCGTGTCCAGGCGCATGCCATGCTTGAGCTGCGTCCGCGCAGCGGTGGCCCAGTCGCTCCAAACAGCGCAATGATGTCGCTGCGTGCTCGGTGCGGGCAAGTTGTCGTACTTTGCCTGCCACTCGGCAAGCTGCGCGGTATAGATCGACTGCAGCGAGGCAGCATCAAAATCCGTACAGCCCGGGTTGATGTGCAGCCCGATCTCGAAGCCCTCGGCCGTGTAGGCAGCGGCCTGAGCCGCCGTCAGCGGCGTGTTCGTGTAGATGTACGCGGTGCCCCGTACGCAGTCCCAATCGGCGACCGAGCACCCAGCGGGGCTCGCCGTCTTGAACTGCTCGAAGCGGCCAGCGGTGCCTCCGTTGCCATGGTCGTCGCCGGTCATGATGACGACGGCCTTCTTGCCCTGCGGGAAATACCAGAAGCGGGGTAGCGGCTTCTTGGCCTGGTTGACGTGCAAGATCAGGTTGGCGAGCAAGCGCTGTTGTTCGTCGGCTTGCGGGATGACCACCTTGCCAAGGTCAATCCAATCGGGCTTGGCGTCCCCCGCTGCGTTGCCGAAGAACAGGTCGTCCGGGCGGATCGGCGAGGAGCCGTCGCGCTCTTGGCCGGCCCACGCCGGATTGCCCTGGCGGGTATAGACCACCGAAGTGGCCAGGTCGAATGTGAACGCAGATGCAGTGCCACTGCCCGAGGCACGCAAGGTCACCGCCGGGTTAGCGGTCGCGGTCGTTGCATTGCTATAGAGCGTCGCAACGCTGGTCGCGCCAGTGAGCGTGTAGCGGTCGGCGCTGCCGTGATATTGGATTGTCTGATTGACCAGGCCGGCCCCCGGCGCGGTGGCGGTGTTGATCAGCAGATAGCCCTCGGGCAGCGTGGTGCCGGTGGCCGTGAGCCCGAGCAGTGGCGCGAGCTGTGCGTCGGGCGCCATCGCAATCAGGTTGCCGCCACCCTTGACCCAGTTGGTGAACATCGTCACCTGTGCCGGCGTCAACGTCGCCTTTGCCAGCACGACAACGTCATAAGACGCCAATGTCGCCGCTGTCACGCTGCCGATGTCGCCCATCGCGAACTCGTTGAGGCCCTCGTTGCGCAGAATCTCGCCGTAGAACTGGCCGAAGGTCGATGTAGGCGACGTGATGACCAGGATCGGCCCGCCAGGAGGCGGATTGAGCACGGCGCCGGCTCCTTTCGGCGCCAAGGCGGCGATCGCGAGCGCGCAAAGGAACAGGAAGCCCAATACCCATTGGACCGCTTTTGCTCTGACACCTTCAATGCGCGACATCGTTCTACCTCAACTATTCTTGCGTCCGCTGAACGCGATGGTCTGTCTCGATCACCGCGCAATGGGCCTAGAGCGGCACGCCCGAGGCGACATTCCACCGCGACACGTGGCCGTCTTCATCGCCGGCCAACAGGGTCTGTTTTCTCTTCAGCACATCGAACACCAGCGTGTTGAGCGCAGCGCCCGTGCCGGTGGTGAGGGTCTTGCTCAACCGGCGAGTGCCCATATCCCATACCAAGACCTTGGCTTCCTCGCCGCCGCTGGCGAGCCACTCGCCGTCGCGGCTGAACGCCAAGGCGCGCACAGGCCCTTGGTGGCCCTCAAGCGCCTGCACCTTTTGGCCGTTGTCGGTGTTCCACAGCACGACACGCCCGTCTTCGCCGGCGGTGGCCAAGGTACCGCCGTCCGGGCTGAAGGCCAAGCTGTTGACGTCGTTGGTGTGTTCGGACAACTGAAGGCGCGGCGCACCGTTGGCCAAGTTCCAGATAACGACCTTGCCGCTGGCGTCGCCGCTGGCCAGCATGCGACCGTCCGGGCTGAACGCCAGCGTGTTGACGAAGCTGGTGTGGCCGCCCAGGATCTTGGCGAGCTTGCCGGTCGATGCGTTCCACACCATCACGCGGGTCTCTTCACCAGCGCTGGCCACATAGGCACCATTTGTGCTGACCGCCACGGTGCGAATCGGGTGTTCGTGGCCATGCATGCTCACCACGCGCGCGCGCGAAGCCACGTTCCAGACCCTTGCCACACTGTCGCGGCCCACCCCGACCAGCTGCTTGCCGTCGGCGCTGAAGGCCACCGCAGTGGTCGCAACGCCAGTGGCTTCGGCGATCATGGCGTTGGCCGCTCGTGCAGGGCCGCTATCAGGCTGCATCTGCACGCTGCCATCGGCGCCGGCGATGGCCACGCTGCCGTCACGTGCAACGTCAATCGCGGTGATGCCACGCCATGATCGGCTGCGCGTCGTCTTCCGGCTGGGTGCTTTGGCGGTCGCCGCGGCGGCGGTCGCCCCCTCACGAACCGCCGCAGCGTCGGCTACAGCCGACGACGGCGCCCCCTCGTCACCCCCACCGCAGGCCATGACCAGCAGTCCCAGGGTGCAAGCGAATGCGATATGTGCGCGACGGGTCATCATGTCTTTCAACGCCTTCATGTCAGCAACCTCATGCCCTGCCTGCGACGCGGTGTTAGCCACCGCCACTGCGTAGCGCAGCCACCCAACCAAGCAACGCGCGCCAATCCATCTGATCTTCGGCGACCCTGCGATACCAGCCATCCCTAGCTGCTCACAAAATCCACACGCTCCCCCTGATTGCGGGGGTGGCTGCGGGGCCTACGCAAGGCGACACCCGGCTGCGGCGTGTGTATCGGGCACGGATTCGACGGCTCAGCGCACCGGCCGCGCCGGATTGCCCACCACGGTGGCCATCGGCGCGACATCAGACAAGACATTGCTGCCCAGGCCAATCAGACACCCCGCGCCGAGACGCAGCCCGTTCTTCAGCGTCGAACCACTGGCCACGTAGCAGTTCTCGCCGATCTGCACCGCGCCGGCGACCGTCACGTTCGAGCCGATCAGGCTCCACGCACCGACGACGCTGTCGTGGTGGACCACACTGTTGGGCAGGACGCAGACATGATCGCCGATGACCGCGTTGCTGGTGATGACGACGCCCGCCATGATCAGTACGTTATGGCCGATGCGCGCGTTGCGCGACACGCTGGCACTGGGGTGGATGACGGTGGCGAAGCGCCGCTCGTCGAGGCCCAGGCTCTCGATCACGGCACGTCGGTTCCTGAACGAAGCGGGGCCGCCGGGCACCGCCAATACCGCCGCATCGGGTGCGTGCTCAAAGGCCGCGCGGCCGTACACCGATGCGCCCATGCACGCTTGCGCTTGTTTGGCGGGCGTGTCATCGACAAAGCCGATGCAATGCCACGCCTCGCCCAGCCCGTCGAGCGCTTCGATGCCATTGCCGTTGCATGGAAAGATCAGCAGCGGCCGGCTGCGTCCAGCAGCGGCCGCTGCCAATTCAGTCATCGCGGGCCTCAGGCCACTTTGGCCAGCGGTTGTCGGTTGCCAAACGCATGCACCGCCTCGCTCACCGCGGCCGACTGATCGGCCGTGAGTTCAGGGAACATCGGCAGCGACAGTACCTCATGGGCCGCCCTTTCAGAGTGCGGGAACTGACCGGCGGCATAGCCCAGATCGGCAAACGCCGGCAGAAGATGCACTGGGAACGGATAGTGAATGCCGGTCTGCACGCCCTGGGTATTCAGTGCCTCTTGCATCGCCGCGCGCTCGTTCGTGCGCACGGCGTAGATGTGATAAACGTGGCGCGCGTAGTCCATCTGCTTGGGCAGGCCGACACCGCTGCCGGCGAGCAGTTGGTCGTAGCGTTTGGCCGCGGTGCGGCGTGCTTCCGTCCACTTCTCCAGATGGCGCAGCTTGACGCGCAAGACTGCGCCCTGGATGCCTTCCAGGCGGAAGTTGTAGCCCTTGAGCACATGGTGGTACTTCTTCTCCGCACCCCAGTCGCGCAGCATGCGCACGGTCCGCGCGAACTCGGGGTTGGCGGTGACTACCATGCCACCCTCGCCCGCCGCGCCGAGATTCTTTCCTGGGTAGAAGCTGAAGCAGCCCATGTCGCCGATGCTGCCGGCGCGCTGGCCCTTGTACTTGGCGCCATGCGCCTGGCAGGCGTCTTCGATGACGACCAGGCCATGGTTCCGCGCGATGGCCATGATCGGGTCCATGTCGGCCGTCTGGCCGTACAGGTGCACCGGGATGATGGCTTTGGTGCGCGGCGTGATGGCGGCTTCCACCTGGGCCGGGTCCATCGTGTAGGTCACCGGATCGATGTCGACGAACACGGCTTTGGCGCCGGTGTAATCGACGGCCGACACGGTGGCGACAAAAGTAAACGGTACGGTGATGACTTCATCGCCCTTGCCCACGCCCGCAGCCAGCAGCGCCAGGTGCAGCGCGCTGGTGCCGGTGTTCACGCCGATGCCGTGCACCGAGCCGCTGTACTCGGCAAACTCTTTCTCAAAGGCCACGACTTCGCTGCCGAGCGTGAACTGGCAACTGTCGAGCACGCCCTGGATGGCGCCGTTGACTTCTTCCTTGATGCTTTGGTACTGCGCTTTCAGATCGACGAATGGAATCACGAATTCAGCTCCCGCTCTTCAGATAAACCGTCTTGCCCTTGTTGCGCATCGACTCGCTGGCCGCTTCGATCAGCTGCACCACGCGCAGGCCGAGCTGGCCGTCGGTGAGCGACTTCTTGCTGTGGGCAATGCAATTGACGAACTGATCGCCTTCGACACGCAGCGCCTCGGTGACGGCGAGCTTGGGCGCCCACATGTCGCCGGTGCGGTAGCCGACGCGCATTTCCTGGATCTTCTCCGGGTCGTCGGTAAAGCTGACGCCCTTGTCGTAGATCTTGATCTTCTCGCTCGGCTCGAGGTCGTCATAGGTGACCATCTTCTTGCTGCCGCCGACGAGGATCTGGCGCACCTTGACCGGCGCCAGCCAGCTCACATTCGCGTGGGCGATCATTCCCGAGTCGTAGTACAGCGTCACGTAAGCCAGGTTCTCCGGCGTGCCCGGGAAGTGGTTCATGCCGCTGGCCGTCACCGCCGCCGGCTGCTCGCCGAACAGGTGGTCGAGGATCGAGAAGTCATGCACCGCCAAATCGGAGATCACGCTCACGTCGCGCTGGAACAGCCCCAGGTTGACGCGGATCGAGTCGTAGTAGTAAATCTTGCCCAGCTCGTCGGCCTTGATGATCTCGGCCATCTTCTGCACCGCGCCGGTGTAGATGAAGGTGTGATCGACGTGCAGCACCTTGCCGCGGCGCTCGGCTTCTTCGACCAGGCGCTGAGCTTGCTCAACGGTTTCGGTCATCGGCTTTTCGACCCAGACATGCTTGCCGGCCTTGAGCGCGGCCATCGCCAGCTCGTAGTGCGTATTGACCGGCGTGGCGATCGCCACCGCGTCGATCGACGGATCGGACAGCAGGTCGTTGAAGTTCGTCGTCGTGTGCACCGCCGGGAAGCGTCGCTTCACCGTGGCCAGCTTGTTCGTGTCCAAGTCCGCCACGGCCGCAATCTCCGCGCCCGGCGTTTCCGCAAAGTTGCGGACCAAATTGGGCCCCCAGTAGCCGTAGCCGACCACACCGATTCTGATCATGTGTTTTCCCTGCCTGATGACGAAAAGTTGATTCCGCTCAACCAACAGCGGCCCAGCCGCTGGACGCTGCCTCGCGCACCCGCGTGTCGCCGACCACACGCGCCGGCACGCCAGCGACGATGGCAAAATTGGGCACGTCACGCGTGACCACCGCGCCGGCGCCGACGAGCGCGCCTTCGCCGATGCTGACGCCGCACAAGACGGTGGCGTTGGAGCCGATCGAGGCGCGACGTTTGACGCGCGTCGGCTCGACGGCCCAGTCGGCCTCGGTCTGCAAGCTGCCGTCCACGTTGGCAGCCTGCGGGTAGCGGTCATTGATGAACATGACACCGTGGCCGATGAAGACCTCGTCATCAATGACGACGCCCTCACAGATGAAGGTATGCGATGAGATCTTGCAGCGTGCACCGATGCGCGCGTTTTTCTGGATCTCAACGAAGGAGCCGACCTTGGTGTCGTCACCGATGTACAGCTGGGCAGCAATGTCAGGATTTTCCAACCTTCCTTGGTCAACCTCTACGGCTGCCG
>JANMHY010000601.1:0-3487 GCA_031375525.1 Burkholderiales bacterium | reverse complement strand
GACCTTCCGCGATGTCGGCCGCCAGGAAGTCACCTTCCGCGACAGCGACGCCTTCAAGTTCCGCGTCTTGACGCTGCGCCAGTTGACGGACGCGCGCTTGTTCTTCCACGACGGATCGTTCAACAAGGTTCGGGACGTGGTGCAGTACTTCAACGCCGGCATGCCACTGGACGCACGCTCCGCCGCCGCGCCGACGCTATCGACCTGGTTCACACATCCGCGCGGCGCAGGCTCGGCGCGCGGCCTGGGCCTGAGCAAGGACCAGGTCGACGACATCGCCGACTTCATCGAGAACGGTCTGTACGACCCGTCATTCGCCACCTTCGATCCGAAGTCGCCGAAGACGTTCTTCCAGCTGAGCCCGATCGACTTCACCTACTCGAAGTACCGTCCCGACCTGGCGGCACTGGGGGCTGTCGATGGCCGGCCGCCCAGCGGCATGCCGCAGGACAACGACGACCCGCTGTCGCGGCGCGACGCGGGGCTCGAGTTCCTCGACGTGACGGCGCAGGCGCATGCCTCGCTGGTCGACTCCGACCGCAAGGGCCGCGGCCGGCAGCGCGATGTCTATCGCATCACCAACAACAGCACGTCGGTCGTCGACACGCACCTGCTGGTGATCGCGCGCGGCTTGTCCGGCCGGGCACGGCTGGAGAACGCGAGCGGGGTCACGAGCGCGGGCGATCCCTACCTGCGATTGTTCCTGCCGAGCGGCGTGCTGATGCCGGGGCAGAGCGTCGTCGCCACGCTGGTCTTCGGCGAGCGGCATCGGCGTGGCCATGACCGCGACGATGATGACGATCGGCGGCTGAACTACCGCCTGACGCTGCTGTCAGGGCAAGGCAAGCCCTGAGTCACGGCAAGGCGCGGCTGCCGACGGCGGCCGCGCTGTTGCCAGGGGACGTCAGGAGATCGTCAGCTCACTGCTTGTCGAGCAAGTCGCTCATCTCGTCGGCATGCTCTTCCTCGTCGGCGAGGATCGCTTCCAACATGCGTTTCGTCGTCGGGTCCTTGTCGCCGATCAGGCCGATCATCTGGCGGTAGGTTTCCACCGCCACGCGCTCGGCGACGAGGTTGGCGCGCACCATGTCGCGCAGCGCCGACGACGTGTCGTAGTCGGCGTGGCTGCGTTCGAGCAGCGTGGCCGGGTTGAAGTCGGGCTCGCCGCCGAGCTGCACGATGCGCTCGGCGATCTTGTCGGCATGGCCGGTTTCTTCGGTCGCATGGACCATGAACTCGGCCGCGATCGCCGGCGACGCCATGCCGCGCGCCGTGAAGTGGTGGCGCTTGTAGCGCAAGATGCAGACCAGCTCGGTGGCCAGCGCGTCGTTGAGCAGGGCCACGATCTGCTCGCTGTACGGGCCGATGCTCGGCGTGACGGCGCCATCGTCGAGATGGGTGCGCGCCTTGTCGATCGCCCCTTCGTCGAGCGCCATCTCAGGCGAGTTGTTCTTGCGGGCGCGCGCAGCGCCGCGGTTGGGTGCATCCATTGAAAAAACCTCCTGGGGTGGGTGGTGCGGGGAGCGCACTCTTCTACGGTAGGCAGCACAGGCTCAGCCGGCGGTCGGTGCGAGCCGTGACGCCTTGTAGGACGCGATGCCGTGCGCCGTGCGGAGCAACCCGTCAAAGGTCCATCTCAGCGCCTCGCTGCCGCAGCCACTCCTTGCGCTCGCGGTAGTCCGGCATCACCTTGTCCACCTCGTTCCAGAACAGATCGGTGTGATCGCGGAAGCGTTGGTGGCACAGCTCGTGGACGACGATGTAGTCAACGATCTTCGCCGGCGCCATCAGGCACTTCCAGTGAAAGTTCAGCCCGCCGCCGGGCAGGCTGCTCGCCCAGCGGTAGCCGAGTTCCTTCACTTGAACGGCGCCGGGCGTGACGCCAACGCGTGGTGCGTAGTGCTGCACTCGCTGTACCAGGCGAACGCAGCCTCGCTTGATGTAGAAATCCTTGAACGCCTGCTGCGCAGCCGACTTGCCGCCGGCCTCGACCACGGAGCGCAGCAGGTAGAAGCGCCCGTCCTTCAACTTGACGGGCTCGTCCTGTTCGGTGACCAAGCGGAGCCGGTACGCGCTGCCGAAGTAAAGAAAGGTCTCGCCGTTGACCCACTCGCGCACAACACGCGTGGAGTTCAAGTCGCGCCACTCGGCCAGATGGCGGTAGATCCAGCGCCGCCGGCTGAGCACGGTTTCGTCCACTTGCTCGGGCGTCAGTCGCGACGGCGGGCGAACGGTGACGCCGCCGTCACGCTCGATGACGATGTCGGTGGTTCGGCGAACCGTGCCCGGCAACAAGCGGTACTCGATGTCTTTGACTTGCCGAATATGCATGTCAGTCCTTGCTCGCGCCGGTCAACTTCAGCAGCTCGTCATGGCGGTTCTTGGCCAGTTTCATGACCTCGACGGCGACGCGCTCGCGCAGCGCCGACAGGCCCTCGATCTTCGCCCGTCCGATGGCCGTCTTGATCTCGCCGCGCAGGCGCTTCTGCTTGTCCGTGCTCTGCCAGAAGTCGATCGTGCCGATCGTTTCCTGAAGCAATTTGACTATCTGCGCCATCAGCGCCTTGAACGCCGGTCCATTGGCTGTTGGTACGCCGCCGTCACCAAAGCTCACTTGTGCGATGTGTTCATAGAACGTGCTGGCTTCGCGGCTCAGGCCCTCCACGTTTTGCCGCCGACCTGCCACCGCCTCGGCGCGTAGCTCTTCGAGCTTTTCGACCAGCAGATCCCACTGATCGTGGTGTCGCTCGATCAGCGCATCCACCTTCTCCGACAGCCGCTTGTAGAACGCCGGGTCTTCGTCGTGGTGCACGGTGCAGTGCTTGCGCAGCGCATGCTCCATCTCGCTAGCCTTTGCTTCGTCGTTGCCGTCAGCATGCTGGTGTAGGCGCTGCAAGAAGTCCTCCGCCAACAGCTCCACCGGCGGCACCTTCGGATTGATGCCCAGGCTGATCAGGTGCTCGTTGATGAGCGCCTTGACCTTCTCGCCCGCATCGCCCAGTTGCAGGCTGCTGTCCTTGTACCGCTCCTTCGCCACTTGCAGGATGTAGCCGAAGCGCTTGGCCGGCACCCTGAACGGCTGCGCCGACGCGTGCGGCAGGATGATGTCCAGGCTCATCAGGAACTTCTTCAGATAGACCTCGAAGTCCGCACGCTGCCGCTCGTCGCCCAGCGCCTTCACCGCGGCGTTCACCGTGGCCGCGTCGGCGTGTTGTCCTTGCAGTTGCCCGGTGACAAAGGCCTTGATCTGGTGAACGCCCAGGGCCTCGAAGTGTTGCAGCAGCCGCTGGAAACGCTCTTCGAGCACCGGCAGCTCGGTGGTGATGTTCTTCAGCCCGTCGTGCAGCTCCTGCAGCTCGTCGGCGGCGGTGTAGAGCGTCAGCGCTTCCGTCAAATGGTTGGCCAGGCCGATGTAGTCCACCACATAGCCGCGCTGCTTGCCGCGCTTGACCCGGTTGGTGCGCGCAATGGCTTGCAGCAAGCTGTG
>JANMHY010001000.1:0-3196 GCA_031375525.1 Burkholderiales bacterium | reverse complement strand
ATCGGGCCTGACGCGTCGGTGCGCTTCGTGCAGCCTTCGACCAGTTCGGTGGCGCTGAACCGTGTGCTCGGCGACCAGCCCAGCGCGATCTTCGGCAGCTTGAGCGCCAACGGCCATGTCTACTTGCAAAACCCGAGCGGCGTGCTGTTCGCGCCGGGGGCGCAAGTGAACGTCGGCAGCCTGGTGGCGACAACGCTGCAGGCCGACCTCTCGCAATTCATGGCTGGCCACCTGCGCCTGTCAAACGGGAGTGCAGCGACGGGGGATGTCGTCAACGAGGGCCACATCACCGCATCGCCGGGCGGCCATGTGGTGCTGGCCGGGCCGCGCGTGGCCAATCGCGGCAGCATCGAGGCTCCCGGCGGCACCATCGGCATGGCCGCCGGTCAAGCCGTGACCGTTGACGCCACCGGCGCCGGGCTGCTCGACATCCGCGTGCCGGTGGCGGCCATCGATGCCAGCCTGCAAAACAGCGGCCGGCTCGTTGCCGATGGCGGTGCGGTCAGCCTGCAGGTGGCCGCGGCCGATGCGGCGCGCCGCACCGTGATGCAGGTTGACGGCTTGGTGCGTGCTCATCGCGTCGAGAACCGGGGCGGCCAGATCGTGCTGTCGGGCGGCAGCAGTGGTGCCGTCAACGTGACCGGCACGCTCGATGCCTCGGGCGCTGCAAGCGAGCGCGGCGGCGACATCACCGTGCTGGGCCAGCACGTGGCTTTGGCTGGACAGGCGCGACTGGACGCCTCGGGTGACGCCGGCGGCGGCACGCTGCTGGTGGGCGGCAATTACCGCGGCCAGGGTCCGCAAGCCAATGCGCAAGACACCTTCGTCGGCCGCAACGTCACCCTCGACGCCAGTGCGCGCGACGCCGGCGACGGCGGCAAGGTGGTGGTGTGGTCGGACCTCAACACCACGTTCAAGGGTCAGATCGCGGCCACGGGCGGCGCCCGCGCGGGCGACGGCGGCCAGGTCGAGGTCTCGGGCAAGCAACGGCTCAACTTCGATGGCGACGTGAACACACGCGCGGCCCGTGGCCGCAATGGCAGTCTGCTGCTCGACCCAGCCTACCTCGAGGTCGGAGGGGTCGCCGATGTGAACGGCGACGCCACCACCGGCGACGATCTGCCGGGCAACACGCTGGGCGCTGCCGATTTCGGCGCCTACAGCTACATCACCTCGGCACGCGTGGCCAGTTTGCTGTTCAGCGGCAACGTCTCGCTCGAAGCCAGCTATTCGTTGAACGTGACGGCGCCGCTGAATGTGGCGTCAGGTGGCACGAGGACCACCTTGTCCCTGTTCAGCCCGCAGGTCGGCATCTACGCGCCGATGACGTTGAACAACACCGCGCTGACCGTCAACACCCACCAGAACGTCAACGACCGCATTCTGGTTGCGGCCGATGTGCGGTCGCTGAAAACGGTTTCGCTGACCAGCAGCGACATCTTCATCGACGATGCCGTGTTGAGCTCCTTCAACATCGCGCTGACGGCCAGCGCGAGCAGCGGCGCCAGTATCGGCCAGACGTCGGCATCGAGCATCGTCGCCAACAACCTGGTCATCAACCAGCCGGCCAATGCCGTGCTGTCGGTCGCACTCAACAGCCCGCGCAACCAGGCAGCAACGCTCAACGTGACCGCGCACGACGCGACCCTTACCCTCAACTCGCTGTCCGGCGCGGCGCTGGACTTGCGCGGCGCCGTCGACGCGACGCTGGCCCTGAAGACCGACACCGGCATCACGCAGAACAACGGCCCGTTGAGTGTGGGCGGGGCGTTCACATTGACGTCGACGGCCGGCAACGTCGCCCTGACCAACAGCGCCAACGGCTTCGGCGGACTGGTCACGTTCGACGCGGCGGGTGACCTCAGCCTTGCATCGAGCGGCAGCCTGCGTGCCACGGGCAGCGCCTATGGCGACATCGCGCTGACGGCGCTTGCCGGCAGGTTCGTCATGGGCGGCGACATCAACACGCGGTGCAGTTGCGGCACGACATCGATCGATATCGCTGGGGTCGGCTTCAACAACGCCGCCGGGGGGCTGCTCCTGGGGCCTGCCGGCTCGCGCTTTTTCGTCCGCTCGAGTGATTGGACCCAGGACAATCTGGGTCCGCTGAATTTCGGCAGCGGTGCGCACGACGTCAACTACGTTGTCTACAACGGCTGGAGGGGCGCCGACCCGGCGAGCGGCAACGGGTACTACACGAATCGCGACGCCTTTGCGTCGCTTCCTGCGGCCGATGCACCGCCGGTGAGCCTGGTCTACAACGGCCTCACGACCTTCGCCCACAGGCAGGCTGGAAGCAGCGGGTCGATCCGCGTCGACAACGGCGACGGGGGTACGTCGCTGCTGGAAGCGCTGGCCTCCTACACCGCCAACAGCACCGGCACGTTCTTCAACAAAAACGTCGGCACCGACAAGGGCTACACGGTGGCCGCCTCGACCGACGTCGTCGCCACCGGCAGCAGCGGCGCGGCCTACTACGGACTGAATGTTCCCGGCTTCACGCGGCCGGCGGGCCCATGGCAGTCGGGGACTCCGGGCAATGCGATTTCCGAGGTCAAGCCTCTGGCAGTCACGGTCAGCGGTATCAGCGCGGTCAACCGTGCCTACAACGGACTGGTCGCTGTCGACCTGGATCTGTCCGCGGCCTCGCTGCCCGGCACGATTGCCGGCGACAGCATCGGCCTCGCGGGCGGCAGCGGCAACATGCTCGACAAGAATGTCGGTGTGGCCAAGCCGGTGACGCTGGCGGCGCTGACGTTCGGCGGCGCCGATGCCGGCAACTACTCGTTTGCCCTGTCCAACCCGCTGGCAGTCAACATCTCGCCGCTCGCGCTGGCCGTGTCGGGCATCACGGCAGCGAACAAGGTCTACGACGCGACGACGGCAGCGACCATCACCGGTTCGCCGACGATCACGCCGCTGGCCAACGATGCGGTCTCCCTCGGCGGCACCGCCAGTGCGAGCTTCGTCGACAAGAACGCCGGTGTGGCCAAGCCGGTGGCGCTCGGCGGGTTGACGCTCAGTGGCGCCAGTGCGGGCAACTACACGCTCGGCCTGACCAGTTCGTTGAGCGCGGAAATCACGCCGCGCGCGCTGGGTGTGTCCGGCGTCACGGCCGCGTACAAGGTATATGACGCGTCGACCGCAGCCTCGCGGTGGGGTGTGCCTTCGGCATCGCCGCTGGCCGGGGACGTCG
>JANMHY010000975.1:0-1984 GCA_031375525.1 Burkholderiales bacterium | reverse complement strand
CGCACAAGGGCCTGCGACTCATCACCAACAACCTGAACGTGGCGGCGATCCTGTCGGACAACCCGGACTGCGAAGTCATCGTCGCCGGCGGCGTGGTGCGCGCGCGCGACCGCGGCATCGTCGGCGAGGTGACGGTGGATTTCATCTCGCAGTTCAAGGTCGATATCGCGCTGATCGGCATCTCCGGCATCGAAGCCGACGGCACGCTGCGCGACTTCGACTACCGCGAAGTCAAGGTTTCACGCGCCATCATCGAACACGCGCGCCAGGTCTGGCTGGCCGCCGACAGCAGCAAGTTCAACCGGCCGGCGATGGTGGAGGTGGGCCAGCTCGCGCAGGTGGATATGCTGTTCACTGAGGTCGCGCCGCCGCCGCCGTTTCCCAAACTGCTCAGCGACGCCGGCGCGCAACTGATCACCTGCGAGGCTTCATCGTCATGAAGAACCATCTGCTGGCGTTGGACCAAGGCACGTCGAGCTCGCGCGCCATCGTCTTCCACCGCGACGGCCACATCGTGGCGATGGCGCAGCGCGAGTTCCGGCAGATCTTTCCGCAGCCGGGCTGGGTGGAGCACGACGCCAATGAAATCTGGGCCTCACAGCAGGCCGTCGCAATGGAGGCGCTGTTCAAGGCGCAGTTGAACGCGACCGACATCGCTGCGATCGGCATCACCAATCAGCGCGAAACGACGCTGGTGTGGAACCGCAAGACCGGGCAGCCGATTGCCAACGCCATCGTCTGGCAAGACCGGCGCACTGCGGCGTTCTGCGAGCAGTTGAAAGCGCAGGGCCTGGAGCCCGCGGTGCAGCGCTCGACCGGCCTGCGCATCGACCCGTATTTCTCCGGCACCAAACTGCGCTGGCTGCTCGACCATGTGCCCAACGCGCATCTGCTGGCCGCGCAAGGTGAACTGGCGTTCGGCACGATCGACACCTGGCTGATGTGGAAGCTCACCGGCGGCCGCGTGCATGCGACGGATGTCAGCAACGCCTCGCGCACGATGCTGTTCGACATCCGCCACAACACCTGGGACCACGAGCTGCTGAAGGCGCTGCACATCCCCGACAGCGTGCTGCCGCAGGTGCATCCGTCGTCGTTTGTGTTCGGCGAAACCGACGCCGCGCTGTTCGGCGCGCCGATTGCAATTGCCGGCGTGGCGGGTGATCAACAGAGCGCGCTGTTCGGGCAGGCCTGCTTCAAGGCCGGCCTGGCGAAGAACACGTATGGCACCGGCTGCTTCATGTTGATGCACACCGGCGAGCGCTTCGAGTCGAGTGCGAACGGCTTGCTCACCACCGCCGCAGCGCAACCGACGACGACGCCGGAATACGCCCTCGAAGGCAGCGTCTTCATCGGCGGCGCGGTTGTGCAGTGGCTGCGCGACGGGTTGAAAGTAATCCAAGGCAGCAACGAGGTGCAGTCCCTCGCCGAGAGCGTGCCCGACGCCGGCGGCGTGATCTTCGTGCCGGCGTTCACCGGCTTGGGCGCACCGTACTGGAAGGCCGATGCGCGCGGCGCGATCGTCGGCCTGTCACGCGGCAGCACGGTCGCCCACATCGCGCGGGCCGCATTGGAGAGCATCGCGTTTCAGAGTGCAGCGTTGCTGCAGGCGATGGCAAAGGACGCACAACCCGTCGCAGAACTCAGAGTCGATGGCGGCGCCTGCGTCAACGACCTGCTGATGCAATTCCAGGCCGACCTGCTCGGCATCCCCGTCGTGCGGCCAAAGGTGACGGAGACGACAGCCCTCGGCGCAGCCTACCTCGCGGGCTTGGCCGTCGGCGCCTACAAGAATCTCGACGAACTCGCTGCTCAATGGCAAGTCGAGCGCCGCTTCCTGCCGACGATGCCGCGCGAGCGCGCGGCCGAGCTGATGGCGAACTGGGAGCATGCGGTGCGGCAGACGACAGCGGCGTGAGCGACGACGACATCGCGCAGGAGATCGTGCGCCAGTTGTCGCGGCGCGCGCAGGCCTCGTCGATCT
>JANMHY010000947.1:0-3548 GCA_031375525.1 Burkholderiales bacterium | reverse complement strand
CTTCTGCGGCCAATTTATTGCCCTTCTTGTTCAGGAACAGCGTGCGAATCTGCTCGAAGCTGAAGCCCTCCGCGTTGAGCAACCCGCCCTCGCGGTCAATGATGCCGACCACCCGCGCACCGGCTTGCGCCAGGTAGTACGCCGCCGTCGAACCGACATTGCCCCAGCCCTGCACGATGACGCGCTTGCCTTCCACCGTGCCGCCATACAGCCGGTAGTAATGCAGCACCGACTCGGCCACACCCCAGCCGGTGATCAGGTCGGCGACGACGTACTTGCGCGCGGCGCTGTACTCGGGCGTGTAGCGCGGGTCTTCGACCACCTTCTTGACGCCCATGCGCAGCTGGCCCACCTTCTGGATGCGCTCGCTCTCGCTCGGCTGGAAGTGGCCGTTGACGACGCCTTCCTGGGGGTGCCACAGGCCGTAGCTTTCGGTGATCGGAATCACCTCGTGAATCTCATCGACGTTGAGGTCGCCGCCCGTCCCGTAGTAGGTCTTGAGCAACGGCATCACCGCCTTGTACCAACGCCGCAGCACGCCGTCCTTGCGCGGGTCGGCCGGGTCGAAGTCGATGCCCGACTTGGCGCCGCCGATGGCCGGGCCGGAGACCGAGAACTTG
Organism: Burkholderiales bacterium; assembly: GCA_031375525.1. Classification (GTDB taxonomy): domain Bacteria; phylum Pseudomonadota; class Gammaproteobacteria; order Burkholderiales; family Burkholderiaceae_C; genus CADEEN01. Next base: position 2,928 of record JANMHY010000947.1, on the reverse strand, counting down.
ACTTCCATGGTCTTGGCCAGCGACTCGACTTCGCGCCGATCCAGGCCCTTGCGCATTCGCGTGCCGCCGCCGGCGGCGCCGCCGCGCAGCGAGTTGATGACGACCCAGCCCTTGGCGGTCGTCTCGGCGTCGTGCCATTCGAAGACGATCTCGGGGGCCTTGTTCTCGAAGCGGTTCAGCAGTTCTTTCATGTCGGTCTCTTCAGGTTTGGTTGTCGGTCTGCGGCCGCTGGCCGCTTGTGATTCATGCTGGAGCCCCCTCCCGGAGGGGGCTCGGGGGAGCGGTATGGACCGCCGCAGCGCGGCGAGCGCCCCGCGCTACGCCAGCAACAACTTGTCATCGTCCAAGCGCTCGCCGCGCGTCTTCTCGAACATATGCAGCAGGTCCTCGACGCTCATGCCTTTGCGCTCGGGCCCTTCGACGTCGAGGATCACGCGGCCCTCGTGCAGCATCACGGTGCGCTCACCAAAGTCGAGCGCCTGGCGCATGCTGTGCGTGACCATCATCGCGGTCAGCTTGCCGGCCTCGACGATCTTGGCGGTGAGTTCGAGCACGAAGGCGGCGGTCTTCGGGTCGAGCGCTGCCGTGTGCTCGTCGAGCAGCAGGATGCGCGACGGCTGCAGCGACGCCATCAACAGGCTGACCGCCTGGCGCTGGCCGCCCGACAGCAGGCCGATGCGGTCGGCCAGGCGGTTTTCCAGGCCGAGTTTGAGGATGCTGAGCTTGTCGCGGAACAGCTCACGCAGCTTGCGATTCAGCGAGAAGCCGAAACCGCGCCGCGTGCCGCGCTTCCACGCCAGCGCCATGTTCTCCTCGATCGTCAGCGCTTCGCAGGTGCCCGCCATCGGGTCCTGGAAGACGCGCGCGACCAGGTCCGAGCGCTGCCAAGCCGCGCGGCGCGTGACGTCGCTGTCGTCGATCTGGATGCTGCCGCGGTCGACCATCAGGTCGCCGCTGACGGCGTTCAGGAAGGTCGATTTGCCGGCCCCGTTGGAGCCGATCACGGTGACGAACTGGCCGGTGGGAATGTTCAGGGTCAGCCCGCGCAGCACCTTGTTCTCGATCGGCGTGCCGGGGTTGAAGGTGATCTCGAGATCGTTGGCGCGCAACATTACTTGGCCTCCTTGGGCGTGTTGGCCGATTTGCCGCGCGCGCCGGGCAACTTGCCGAACACGCCGGCCAGCTTGCGCTTGTAAGTGGGGACGAGCAGCGCCAAGGCGACCAGCACGGCGGTGACCAGGTTCAGGTCCTGGGCCTTGAGGCCGATGAAGTCGCTGTTCAGCGCCAGCGCGATGAAAAAGCGGTAGAGCACGGCGCCGAGAATGCAGGCCAGCGTCGTGATCACCAGGCTGCGCGCGGGCAAGATGGTCTCGCCGATGATCACCGCGGCCAGCCCGATCACGATGGTGCCGATGCCCATCGAGATATCGGCGCCTCCCTGGGTCTGCACGAACAGCGCACCGGCCAGCGCCACCAGCGCGTTCGACAGGGCCAGGCCCCAGACCGTCTGGCGATCGGTCGAGATGCCCTGGGCGCGCGCCATGCGCGGGTTGCTGCCGGTGGCGCGCATCGCCAGGCCGGCTTCGGAGGCGAAGAACAGATCGATCAAGACCTTGGCGCCGATCACGATCACCAGCAGCACCAGCGGCTTCAGCCAGTAATCCGGGATGCCGCCGAACTCGACCAGGCTGAACACCGTGGCGTCGTTGATCAGCGCGACATTGGGCTTGCCCATGATGCGCAGGTTGACCGAGTACAGCGCAATCATCACCAGGATGCTGGCCAGCAATTGCATGATGCGCAGATGCACGTTGAGCCAGGCGGTGAGGTAGCCGGCCAGTGCGCCGGCCACGATCGCCGCTGCGGTCGCGATGAACGGGTTGATGCCGGCGACGATCAGCGCCGCCGCGACGGCGCCGCCGAGCGGGAAGCTGCCATCGACCGTCAGGTCGGGGAAGTTGATGATGCGAAACGACAGGAAGACACCCAGCGCGACCAGTCCGAATATCAGACCGATCTCGATGGCACCCAGGGATGCGATGAGGGACATGGCAAAGACCTCGAGGCAGCGGCGGCGGCTTACTTGACCACCACCTTGGCCGCCTTGACCAGTTCGTCCGACAGCGTCACGCCCTGCTTCAAGGCTGCGCCCGGGTTGACGTGCAACTCGAAGGTGGTGCTGGTCTGCGAGGCGATCTTGCCGGCGGCCTCGCCCTTGAGGATGCGCGCCACGATCTTGCCGGTCTGGCGGCCGATGTCGTAGTAGTTCAGGCCGAGCGCGGCGACGGCGCCGCGATTGACCGCGTCGGTGTCGGCCGCGACCACGGGGATCTTGGCCTGCTGCGCGACCTTGACGATGCCCTCGAACGCCGACATCACGTTGTTGTCGGTCGGCGCGTAGATCACATCGACCTTGCCGACCAGGCTCTGCGCCGCGCTGGCCACATCGACGGTGCGCGCCGCAGCGCCCTCCACCAGCGTCATGCCGGCCGCCGGCACGGCCTTTTTCAGCGCCTCGATGATCGACACCGAATTGGCTTCGCCCGGGCTGTAGATCACACCGACGCGCTTGGCGCCAGGAACCACGCGTTTGATCAGTTCGAGGTGCTTGTCCAGCGGCGACACGTCGGACACGCCGGTGACGTTGGTGCCCGACGCGTCCCAGGTCTTGACCAGCTTGGCCGCGACCGGGTCGGTGACCGCGCTGTAAACCAGCGGGATGTCCTTGGTCGCCGCGACCACGGCCTGGGCCGAGGGCGTGGCGATGGCGACGATCACGTCCGGACGGTCACCGACGTACTTGCGGGCGATCTGCGCCGCGGTCCCGGTGTTGCCTTGGGCGCTCTGGTACTCGTACTTCAGGTTCTTGCCGGCTTCGAAACCGGCGGCCTTCAGCTCATCCTTGACGCCGTCGCGCACCGCGTCGAG
>JANMHY010000932.1:0-1869 GCA_031375525.1 Burkholderiales bacterium | reverse complement strand
TTTCTGCGTCGCGCAGTCGTTGTCGAGCTTGCGCAGATCGGGCGCGATGCCGCCGGAAATGGCCTCCAGCCCGTGGCAGCGCGCACAATTCTGGTTGTAGGCCGAGCTGCCGATGGTCACCGCCTTGGGCTGCGCCGGCGGCGCGCGGTACGGGTTGTCGGCGCGCCAGTCGGGCCCCAGCACCGGCAGCTCCTTGGTATCGACAGCCTGCGGCGTCACGTCGCCGTGCGACCAGGCGGCGCCGCAGGCAAGCAAGGCGGCCAGCAAGGCCGGCGCGGTGGGGTTGCACTTCATGGTCAGGGTCTTTCGGGTGGTGACTGTGGCGTGGCACCAGAGTGCAAAGCACGTGCCACGGCCGAATGTGCCGGCTTGACACAATGTCGGCGTTTAACTCCGCTTGTACCGTTTCGATTTTGGACGCAAGCTCCGCCGCCGCGATGACTTATCAGGTGTACGGTCGCGCAGTCAGAACCACAACGCGGTCCACGAAGACCGAGGAAGACAAGCCGTGACCGTGAGCCCCCACACTGCCCGCTCGCGCCGTGCCAACGACGAGCCGTACCGGCCGATCGCCGCCGCGCTGCAACTGCCGACCGAGCATGTCACCACGATCGATCAGTCGCACGAACGCTGCGCCACGCTCGGCCTGTCGCGCTTCGAGCAACCCGACCTGTCTGCGCTGGGCCGCGCCGACCTGACGATCTCGCGCGAACGCAACCTGCGCCTGCACGCGCATGCGGCGCCGGTGATGGAAATGCTGTTCGAGCAGATCGTGCAGACGCAGAGCATGGTGGTGCTCTGCGACGCCACCGGCACCGTCCTGCATTCGATCGGCGACGACGACTTTCTCTCGCGCGCCAGCAAGGTCGCGCTGGCCCCGGGTGTGAACTGGAGCGAGCAGGCCAAGGGCACCAACGCCATCGGCACGGCGCTCGTTGCCGAAACGCCGACGCTCGTGCATGCCGACGAGCACTTCATGCATGCCAACCACTTCCTCACCTGCTCGGCGGCGCCGATCCTCGACCCGCGCGGCAATATCCTGGGCGTGCTCGACGTCACTGGCGATCAGCGCGGTTATCACCAGCACACGATGGCGCTGGTGCGCATGAGCGCGCGCATGATCGAAAACCATTGGCTGTCGGACGACTACCGGCACGTCATGCGCCTGCACTTCCACAACCGCGCCGAATTCATCGGCACGCTGATGGAAGGCATCCTGGCGATCACGCCCGACGGCAAGATCGTTGGCGCCAACCGCAGCGCGCTCGATCAGTTGGCGATGAGCGGCGCGGCGGTGCGCATGCATTCGCTGCCGAGCCTGCTCGGCACCACGGTCGGTGCGCTGGTCGAGCATTTCCGCTCGCCGCTGGCGACGCCGTTGATCGCGCGCACGGCAGACAACCGGCAGGTCCACGTCATGGCGCGCTTCAACTTTCCGGCGTGGCACAGCACCGCGGGCAGCAACGCTGCGAGCGATGCCACGCCTTCGCTGAGCGGCATGAGCGGCAGCAGCAGCAACCCGTTGCCGCAGCGCGGCGCCGCGGCGCAGCGCGGCAATCCGGCCGAGCCGATCGGCCTGGCAGCCCTCACCACCGGCGACATGCAGATGGCGGCCATCGCCGCCAAGGTGCGGCGCGTCATCGACCGCGACATCCCGATCCTGATCCTCGGCGAAACCGGCACCGGCAAAGAGCTGCTGGCGCGCGCCATCCACCAGGAATCGCAGCGCGCGCGGCAACCGTTCATCGCCGTCAACTGCGCCTCGATCCCCGACACGCTGATCGAGTCCGAACTCTTCGGCTACGAAGAAGGCGCCTTCACCGGCGCGCGGCGCAAGGGCGCGGTCGGCAAGATCCTGCAGGCCAACGG
>JANMHY010000833.1:0-4851 GCA_031375525.1 Burkholderiales bacterium | reverse complement strand
CGGAGTTGAAGAGCAAGCACCGCTCGCGCGCCGAAGGCCGCCGCCGCGCCTGGGGCGAGGTTGGCCGCTCGGCGGGCGCGGCGCTGGCGCGTCACCTGCGCGGCCGCGAGCGCGCCGCGCCGCAAGTCGGCGAGGCCACGGACCTGAACCTGCAGGCCAAGGCGATGTGCGCCGCCGCGCTGTTGGCCGAGGGCCTGGAAGGCTTGCCCTCGCCGCTGTTGCTGACGATGGTGTGAGCCGTCGCTCAGCCGCCAGCCTTGTGAAAGACGAGGCCGGCGTGTTCGCGCATCGTGTGGAACTTGATCTTCGGCCAGTTGCCTTCGATCGCGCGCAGCTCCGGCGCGTACTCCACCAGCAGCGTCGGCGCATCGACGGCGTCGTGCGCCACGCGGTGGGCGTTGGCGTCGATGAAGCGCTGCAACTCCTTCGCATCGTCGCAGGTCACCCAGCGCGCGATCTGAAAGCGCGACGGCATGACGCGCGCCTTGCAGCCGTACTCATGCTCGAGACGGTGGGCGACGACTTCGAACTGCAACTGGCCGACGGCGCCGAGCAACAGCACCGAGCCTGCCACCGGGCGGAAGACCTGAATCGCGCCTTCCTCGCCGAGCTGCGTCAGGCCGGACTTGAGTTGCTTCGTGCGCAGCGGATCAGCCACCTCGACGCTGCGGAACATCTCCGGCGCGAAGAACGGCAGGCCCGTGTAGTGCAGCGCTTCGCCTTCGGTCAGCGTGTCGCCGAGTTGCAGCACGCCGTGGTTCGGGATGCCGATGATGTCGCCGGCAAAGGCTTCGTCGAGCAGCTCGCGGCGCTGTGACAAGAAGCTCACCACGGTGTTCGGCCGCAGCTCCTTGCCGCTGCGCACGACCTTCAAGCGCATGCCGCGCTCGAAGTGGCCCGAAGCCACACGCACGAAGGCGATGCGGTCACGATGAGCCGGGTCCATGTTGGCCTGGATCTTGAAGACGACGCCGCTGAATTTCTTTTCGTCAGGCAAGACGGTGCGCTGCATTGCCGTGCGTGACGACGGCGGCGGCGCCAGATCGACCAGCGCGTCGAGCACTTCCTTGACGCCGAAGTTGTTGATCGCCGAGCCGAAGAACATCGGCGTCTGTTTGCCTTGCAGGAACTGCGCTTCATCGAATGTCGGCGAAGCGCCCTGAACGAGTTCGATGTCGTGCTCGGCCTGCGTCCATTCGGCGCCGAAGCGTTCGGCATAGGCCGCGTTGTCCAAGCCGAGCAGCATCTCGTCGGCGTCGTGGTGGCGGTCGGCGCCGGGGACGAAGACACGCATGCGCTCCTCGCGCAGGTCCATCACACCGTGAAAGCGCTTGCCCATGCCGACCGGCCAGGTCAACGGCACCACGCTCATGCCGAGTTCGCGCTCGATCTCGTCCATCAGCGCCAGCGGCTCCTGCACCTCGCGGTCCATCTTGTTGACGAAGGTCAGGATGGGGGTGTTCCTCGTACGGCAAACCTGCATGAGCCGCCGCGTCTGCGGCTCGACGCCGTTGGCCGCGTCGATCACCATCAGCGCCGCATCGACGGCGGTCAGCACGCGGTAGGTGTCTTCGGAAAAGTCCTGATGGCCCGGCGTGTCGAGCAGGTTGATGACGCAGCCGCGGTACTCCATCTGCATCACCGACGACGCGACCGAGATGCCGCGCTGCTTCTCGATTTCCATCCAGTCACTCGTTGCGTGGCGCGCCGCCTTGCGTGCCTTGACGCTGCCGGCAATCTGGATCGCGCCCGAGAACAGCAACAGCTTTTCCGTCAGCGTGGTCTTGCCGGCGTCGGGGTGGGAAATGATGGCGAAGGTGCGGCGGCGCCGGACTTCGGTGGCGATATCGGACATGGTGCGATTATCGAGGGCAGATGTCGCCCCCAAGACGCTACGCGTCGTCCCCCCCGAGGGGGGCTTCGCGCTCGGGGCGGCCCAGCGCGCTCATGCCCGAACTGCCCGACATCACCGTTTACGCTGAGAGCCTCGACGCAAAGGTGCGTGACGACACGCTGAACCGCGTGCGCATCGGCAGCCCTTTTCTGTTGCGCACCGCGGTGCCGCCGATCACGAGCGCGCACGGGTGCAAAGTGATTGGCATCGAGCGCCTGGGCAAGCGTGTCGTGATCGTGCTCGAAGGCGAGCTGTTCCTCGTCATCCACCTGATGATCGCCGGCCGCCTGCATTGGCACGCCGCGCTCGGCAAGCCGCCAGCCAAGACGGCACTGGCCACCTTCGAGTTCAACGGCGGCACGCTGGCGCTGACCGAGGCCGGCACGCAACGCCGCGCGTCACTTCATGTTGTCTCGGGCCGCGACGCCTTGAAGGCGATGGACCCGGGCGGCATCGACGTCATGCACTGCAGCGCCGCAGAATTCGTCGCGCAACTCGCGGCCGAGAACCACACGTTGAAGCGTTCGCTGACCAACCCGCAGTTGTTCAGCGGCATCGGCAATGCGTACTCCGATGAGATCCTCCACCGCGCTCGCATGTCGCCGGTGACGCTGACGCGCAGCGTCGACGCCACCGCAGCACAGCGCTTGCTCGACGCGACGCGCGCGGTACTCAGTGAGTGGACGGAGCGCTTGCGTGATGAGGCTTCAACGCACGCCGGCTGGCCGCCGAGGGTCACCGCCTTCCATCCGCAGATGGCCGTGCATGGCCGCTACGGCCAGCCGTGCCCGGCCTGCGGCAGCAAGGTGCAGCGCATCGTCCACGCCAACAACGAGACGAACTATTGCGCGCGCTGTCAGACGGCAGGCAAGCTGTTGGCAGATCGCGCGCTGTCCAAACTCTTGCACGCCAGCTGGCCAAAGCACATCGACGATCTGGAGTGATCAGCCGATCGATGGCCAGATCACCGCGCAGACATGGCAAGAGCTGCCCGCCAGCGCAAACAGGTGCCAGATGAAGTGGCCGAAGCGCAGCGAGGCGTCGAAGACGAAGAAGCCTGCACCCACCATGTAGGCCGCACCGCCGCTGGCCAGCCACAGCATCGCGGTGCTGTCGATGTGCTGCAGGTCGGGCCACAGCAGCAGCGCCGCCAGCCAGCCGAAGAGCACGTAAAGGCCGGTGGACAGGCGTGCGCTGGTCAGGCGGCGCATCATTTTCAGCCACGCACCGGCCAAGGCAAGGGCCCAGATCAACGCACAAGTGACCGCGCCGGCATTGCCGCCGAGCAGGCCGAGCGCGAACGGTGTGGCGCTGCCGGCGATGAACAGGTAGATCGCGGCATGGTCTGCCGAGCGTGCCCACAGCTTGGCGCGGCCTGGCGGCAGCGCGTGGTAGACCGCCGAGACACCGTATTGCAACGCCATCGTCAACACGAAGACGCTCATCGCGGCTGCGCCGAGCGTGCTGCTTTGGCGCATCCCCGCCTGCGTCAGCCACGGCCACGCGGCGAGGACCAACAGCACGCCCAGCGCGTGGCTGGCGGCGTTGGCCCATTCCTCGGGGCGGGATTGCGTGCGGGTGTGCATGGCCCCCAGTGAACGCCTCGCGAGCGCACGGCGCATCCCCCTGAAGAGGGCATGCTCCCAAGAACTGGGGAGAGGTCAGTGGGCTGCGGGCAACGCCGCGCGTGCGGATGTCACGTCGTACGTGGTGATCTCGTACGGGTTGCCGTCGGGGTCGCGGAAGTACAGCGACAGGCTCAGGTCGTGATCGACGAAGGCCGGCGCCGTGCCGAGCGCGTGCGTCAGGTGTTCGCGCCATTGCACGAAGCCCGACGCATCGACGCCGAGCGCGACCACCGCCTTGTTGTCGGCACTCGGCGCGCGCTCGAAGAGGGCGATGTGGACCCGGCCACTCGCATCGGCCAGCGTCAACGGCCCGCCGTCGGCCTGCCAGACCTCGAACTCGGGCACGGGCGCCAGGCCCAGCACGTTGCGGTACCAAGCAACCGCTGCGGCGCGGTCACGCACCAGCACGTGCACGTGGTCGACGCCGGCCAGCGGCGGCGCGACCATGGTCAGTCTTCCAGCAGCGACCTGAGCATCCAGGCCGTCTTCTCGTGGATGTCCAGGCGTTGCGTCAGCAGATCGGCGGTCGGCTGGTCGTCCGCCTTCTCGGCGATCGGGAACACGCTGCGTGCGGTGCGGGCCACGGCCTCGTGGCCGTCGCACAGGATGCGCACCATCTCCATCGCCTTCGGCGGTTTGGCGGGCGCATCGGCAATCGAACTCAGCTTGCCGAATTGCGCGTACGAGCCCGGCGCCGCATGGCCGAGCGCGCGGATGCGCTCGGCGACAGGATCGACCGCGTTCCACAGTTCGGTGTACTGGGCCATGAACATCGTGTGCAGCGTGTTGAACATCGGCCCGGTGACGTTCCAGTGGAAGTTGTGCGTCGTCAGGTACAGCGTGTAGGTGTCAGCCAGCAGTTTCGACAGGCCGCCGGCAATGGCCGCGCGGTCCTTCTCGCTGAGGCCGATGTCGATCGTGGGGGTGCTGGTTTTCCTCGCCATGAACGGGTACTCCTTCGATTACTTCGCGCCGAGCTTGGCCTTCACGTCCTGCCCGACTCGTCTGTTAACGAACTGCAGCGTGGCCACCTTCGACAAGTCCACGTCGCCGGCCTTGTACAGACCGGCCTTGACCATCTGCTCGTAGAAATCCTTGATGCGCGCAGTGCTCATCGCGCCGATGCCGTTGGTTTTGGCCTCGCCCGAATCGACGATGCCCTGCTGCTTCATCAGCGCCACCGACGCCTCGATCTCGGCCTCGGTCATCTCCGGGTTGTCTTTCATCATCATCGCGTTGGCCGCGGCGCGCTTGCCGTAGAGGTAATTCACCCAGCCGACGATCGACGCATCGACAAAACGCTGCACCAGCTCGGGCCTGGCCTTCACG
>JANMHY010000820.1:0-2493 GCA_031375525.1 Burkholderiales bacterium | reverse complement strand
CTCAGCGGCCAGGCGCGCGAGCAGGCTGTCGGCAAAACGCGGCGGCACCGGTCGCGGTGCGGGGGTCGGCTCGGCGATCTGCGGCGCGCCGGGCGCGCTCGGCACGACCTCCGCGGCGCGGACCGGCGCCGGCGACAACATGCGCATGGCCGGCGCCGACAGCGCATGCGGCACCGCACGTTCGGCAGCCAACGTCAACGCGGTGCGCATCTCGAGCGCGCTCTCGAAGCGATCGTCCGGCGACTTGGCCAGCGCGCGCTGCACCACGTGCGCAAAGCGCGCCAGCGGCACGAACTGCGCATCGCCCGGCGCGGCCAGCGGCGGCACCGGCAGGTGCAGCGTCTTGTACATCACCACGTCGGGGCTGCCGCGAAACGGCCGCAGGCCCGTGAGCAGTTCGAACAACAGCACGCCGCAGGCATAGAGGTCGGCGCGCTGGTCGCCTTGCGTGCCGCTGCCGTAGCACTCGGGCGCCAGGTAGCCGGGCGAGCCCATCACGCCGGCGCCGCGCGGCGGCGCTGCTGCTGCGCCGTCGTTCGCCGGACCTTGCGACATCCGAGCGATGCCGAAGTCGGTGATCTTCAAGCGCCCCTCGGGCGTCACCATCAGGTTGGCCGGCTTGATGTCGCGGTGCCACACGCCTTGCTCGTGCGCACATTGCAGGGCGACGAGCAACTGCACCACGAGGCACAGCACGTCGTCGATCGGCAGCGCGGCGGGCTGGGCCATGCCGGTGAGCAGCGGCGTGCCGCGCACGTACTCCATGGCGATGTACGATTGGTCGCCGTCCTCGCCGTACTCGTACACGGCGACGATGCCGGGGTGCGACAGCCGCGCCGCGGCTTGCGCCTCGTTGCGCAGGCGCAGCGCGGCGGACATGCTGGCAGCCGCCGAGCCGCAGGCCGGCTTGCGAAACGTCTTCAGCGCGACCGTGCGGTCGAGCAGCGGATCGTGAGCGCGATAGACAACACCCATCGCACCTTCACCGAGCGTGGCCTGCAGCGTGTAGCGGCCCAGGCGCTGCGGCGTCGGCGCTGCAGCACCGCTGTCGTCGAGCGGCACACCGGTGGGCGTCAGCCGTGCGCTCACTGTGGCTCCTTCTCTCCGCGCTCGTTGCTCATGTCGCCGGCGCCTCCAACATCTTCATCGCCGCATGCAGGCTGCGCCGCATGCGGTTGAACGATTGGCCGAGCACGCCGATCTCGTCGCGGCCGCGGGTGGCGAAGGCCGGCGCATCGGCCTTGCCCAGACTCACGCGCTCGGCCAGCGCCGCCATCTGCGTCACCGGGCGGATCACCATCGCCCACAGCACCAGGTTCAGCGCCAGGCCGGTGACGAGAAAGACCGCGCCGAACAGCGTCATCACCGTGGCCCAGGTCTGCTGCGAGCGCGCCAGCGGCACCGTCATCGGCACCGACACCATCTGCGCACCGACGACCTCATGCAGTTGCCAGCCGAAGCCGTTGGCCGGGCCGTACTTTTCCACCAGCGTCTTCGGCGCGGCATCGATCGTGCTGTGGCAGCGCAGGCAGGCGCCGTCGTTGATGCGGATCGGCCGCGCGATGTACAGCGCCCGGCCGGCCGGTGTGTCGCGCTGGCCGATGAACTCCTTGGCCTCGGGCGACTTCTTGAACTCGCCGATGACGTCGGCCTCCCACTCCACCGCCCGGTCGCGCGGGTTGGTCGGGTTCAGCGTCGCCTCCTTGTAGCTGTAGTCGGGATAGGCCTTCTGCAATTTGCCCAGCACCTCGGTGGCCGAAAACGCCGGCACCGACTGCGGCAGAAAGCCGTACTTCATCTGCGTTTCCAGCAGCGGCGCAATTTGCGTTGACGTGTAGGCGCGCACGGCCATCGCCTTCTCGAGCAGGAAGCGCGCGTGCTGCAGCACTTCTTCCTGCGCATGGCGGTCGAGCAGCGAGCGCGTCACCGTGCTGGTGACGAGCAGGCCGAGCAGGAACACGGCAACGAAGACGAGGTTGAACTTGACGAGCAGTTTCATGGTGGGCTGGTGGGGTGGGTTGGTTACTGGGCTTGCGCGCGCGACAGCGCGGTCGGCAACTGCACGGTGGCCACGGGTTCGGCGCTGAGAAAGATGGTCGGCGGCAGCGCGAGGGATGTCGCCGCTGTCGATGCGCTGGCTGGGGCCCTGGGCAGCGGCAGCACGCGCGCCGGGCGGCGCACCGCGACGCGGGCGCCGCCCAGGCTGGCGGTCTTGACGTTGGCAGCGCTGCGCATCCCCGCAGCGCCGCGCTGTGTCGGGCGCAACAGCGCCAGCAACTGCGGCTCGGCGAGCGACCACGGCGCCAGCTCGGCGGCGTCGATCGGCGCGCCGTCGGCGGCATCGACGGCGCGGCCGCCGCTCCACTGCGCAGCGCGGCGCGGCAGCGTGTCGGCCAGCGCGCGCGGCACCTCGCGCAGGCCGGCCAGCCGCGCGCTCACGCGCACGGCGGCCGAGGCGGCGTCACGCGACCAGCTCTCGCCTTCGCGCAGCGA
>JANMHY010000805.1:0-1517 GCA_031375525.1 Burkholderiales bacterium | reverse complement strand
CGCGGCGCGAGGGGCGCTCGCTATAATCGTGCTCTCGATGGTGGCTGTAGCTCAGTTGGTAGAGTCCCAGATTGTGATTCTGGTCGTCGTGGGTTCGAGTCCCATCAGCCACCCCACGTAACAGCGCCTGCGCCGGCACGCGCTGGCAGCCGTTGCGGCCCAGCACGTTTCGGCTGCTCAGCAGATACGCGGCAACTGCTCGCCGGTCAGCATGTCGACGATGCGTTCGCCGCCGAAGCGGGTGCGTAGCGTCACCAACGCGGGTGTTTTGTCCGCCACGCGGCCGATCAGTGCGGCGTCGGACCCCGCGGGGTGCGCTTGCATCGCCGCCAGCGCAGCCTCGGCGGCGTCGCCGGGCACGACCGCGACCAGCATGCCCTCGTTGGCGAAGTACAGCGGGTCGAGCCCCAGGATCGCGCAGACGCCGCGCACGGCTTCGCGCAGCGGCAGCCGCGCCTCGTCGATCTGCAGCGTGGCACGCGAGGCTTGCGCAAATTCATTGAGCACGGTGGCGACGCCGCCGCGCGTGGCGTCGCGCAGGCAATGCACGTCCGGGCAGGCTGCCAAGAGCGAGCGCACCAGCCCGTGCAGCGGCTGCGTGTCGCTGCGCAAGGGGGCCTCGACGCCGAGATCGCCGCGGGCATTGAGGATGGTGGCGCCGTGGTCGCCGATGAAACCGCTGACCAGGATCGCGTCGCCGGGCGTTGCTCTGCTGGCCGCAATCTCCACGCCCTGCGCGATGACGCCGATGCCGGCCGTGGTAACGAATAGCTTGTCGGCTGCGCCGCGCTGCACGACCTTGGTGTCGCCGGTGACGATGGCCACACCGGCCGCGGCGGCCGCACGTTGCATCGACTCGGCCACACGGTGCAAGGTCTCGATGGGCAGGCCCTCCTCGACGATCACCGCGCAACTGAGCGCCAGCGGCATGGCGCCGCCGACCGCCAGGTCGTTGATGGTGCCGTTGACGGCCAGCGTGCCGATGTCGCCGCCGGGAAAGTACAGCGGGTCCACCACGTAGGCGTCGGTGCTGAAGGCGAGCCGGTCGCCGCGCTGCACGATTTCGGCCAGCGCGATGCGCGCCTGGTCCTCGCCGTTGCCGCCGAAGCGGCGCACGAACACCGCCTCGATCAGCTCGTGCATCGCGCGCCCGCCGCCGCCGTGGGCCAGCGTGACGGTGGCGCCGGGCCGCTCGATCGTCACTGTTGTGCCTTCGTGCTGCGCACTGCGGCATTCGCCTTGGGAACGGCCCGGCGGCTCATGCCACCCGCGCCCAGCGCGTCCTGGCGTGCGTGTACTGCGCGGCGCACGCGCCTTCGGACGACACCATCAGCGCCCCGAGCGGCGTCTCGGGCGTGCAGGCGCCGCCGAAGACCTTGCATTGCCACGGCTTGATGGCGCCCTTCAACACCTCGCCGCATTGGCAGGCCTTGGGATCGGCGATGCGCAGGTTGGGCATTTCGAAGCGGCGCTCGGCGTCGTAGGCCGCGAACGCCGCGTTCAGCCGCACGCCCGAG
>JANMHY010000798.1:0-1515 GCA_031375525.1 Burkholderiales bacterium | reverse complement strand
AACACCGTCAAGGCGATGGCGAAGAACTTTCCGGCGCCGGCCAAGTGCGTCGATTGCGTCGAGCAGGCGATGAAGCTGAAGTTCGACGACGGCATGCGCTACGAGCGCGAGGCCTTCATCGCGCTGATGGCCACGCCCGAGTCGCGTTCTTTGCGCCACGCGTTCTTTGCCGAACGCGCCGCGAGCAAGATCGCCGACGTGCCCGATGACACGCCGCAGCGGGCCGTCAAGAAGGTCGCGGTCATCGGCGCCGGCACGATGGGTGGCGGCATCGCGATGAACTTCTTGAACGCCGGCATCGCGGTGACGATGTTGGAGATGAAGCCCGACGCACTCGACCGCGGCTTGGGCATCATCCGCAAGAACTATGAAGCGCAGGTCAAGAAGGGCAAGCTAAAGGCCGACAAGTACGAAGGCCGCATGGCGCTGTTGACGACCACGCTGTCCTACGACGACATCAAGGACGCGGACCTCGTGATTGAAGCGGTGTTCGAAGAGATGGGCGTCAAGGAGAAAGTGTTCAAGACGCTCGACGAGGTCATGAAGCCTGGCGCGATCCTGGCGAGCAACACCAGCACGCTCGACGTCAACAAGATCGCATCGTTCACGAAGCGCCCGCAAGACGTGGTCGGCATGCACTTCTTCAGCCCGGCCAACGTGATGAAGCTGCTCGAAGTGGTGCGCGGCGAGAAGACGGGCAAGGACGTTCTTGCCACCGTGATGGCGATCGCCAAGAAGATCAAGAAAACGGCGGTCGTCTCCGGCGTCTGCGACGGCTTCATCGGCAACCGCATGATCGAGCAGTACTCGCGCCAGGCCGGCTTCCTGCTCGAAGAAGGCTGCACGCCGGCGCAAGTGGACCGAGCGGTCGAGAAGTTCGGCTTCGCGATGGGGCCGTTTCGCATGGGCGATCTGGCGGGCAACGACATCGGCTGGGCGATCAGGAAGCGCCGCTATGTCGACAAGCCGAACCTGCGCTACAGCAAGACCGCCGATCTGCTGTGCGAACTCGGCCGCTTCGGCCAGAAGACGGGCGCCGGCTGGTACGACTACCAGGCCGGCAAGCGCGACGCGATCCCGAGCAAGCTGGTCGAAGACATGATCGCCAAACATCGTAGCGACATCGGTGTGGCGCCGCGCCGAATAGGCGACGATGAGATCGTGCACCGCCTGGTCTATTCGCTGGTCAACGAAGGTGCCAAGATCGTCGAAGAAGGCATCGCCGGCAAGGCCAGCGACATCGACATGGTCTATCTCACCGGCTACGGCTTTCCGCTGTGGCGCGGCGGGCCGATGCGCTACGCCGACGAGCAGGGCTTGTTCAACGTCGTGCAGACGATGAAGCACTTCGCCGGCAACCCGCACGACGACGCGGCGTTCTGGCAGCCGGCGCCGCTGTTGGCGAAGCTGGCGGCCGAAGGCAAGACATTCACCTGACTCGACGCATGGACCGCGACACCGACGCTCGCTTCATGGGGCTCGCGCTCGGGCTCGCCAACGCCGCCGCCGAGAAAG
>JANMHY010000791.1:0-3636 GCA_031375525.1 Burkholderiales bacterium | reverse complement strand
GTACTGTTCTACTGTCAGGCTGTGCGAGGCCACCGGCAATGCAGGCAGGGGCGCCATCCGCCAAGACTCAAGGCCGCTACAGTGAGGGAAGAGGATCGCCATGGCAGACGACAGAACCGAAATCGATGAGCACCACAAAGCCACCGAGAGCCTCAGAACCCGGAACTGGTGCGACTGGCACGCATTGAGAGCAAGCTGGGCCTTTCACACGGCTACTACCAGTCACTCAGGGACGGCGGCTCAGACTGGGAGTTCGCCATCAAGCTGGTCGGTGACCCAACGCTCCATGTACTCAACCAACTCCGAGATGGGCAGCGCCTCAACGTCGGCAGGTGAAAAGCCTTCGGCCGTCAAGGCGTCGTAGTTCTGCGCCATAAAGTCAGAGAAGGCGCTTGAGATCTTTGCAGTTCCGACGGCATCGGCGAGACAGACATTCCTCAGCCAGTTGCGAACGATGCCGATCATTCGATAGGGCTCGTTGCTGTGGTTCTCGATGTCAGCGCCGGACAAGTCTGAGATCGCGGCCTTGTATCGATAGGGCTCAGCCTCGAGCACCAGCGTCCTTTTGTCTTTCAACCGACCACGGCCGAAGAGCCGACAACCGAAATCGACCCCCAACTCGAAGGGCATATTGAGCCTGTAAAGCTCACCTGCCTTCGCCGCTTCGCTGCGCGAGAGATCGTGAATGCCAAACTTTGAATCTCGTATCAATTCGATGATCTTGTCGAGCCTGGCTTGGCCCGAGTCCATCGCTTCCAACGCAATTCGAGGCTTCAGGCCCAAATAGATGATTGCAAAGAGCAACGGTCGGAGCAGCGGCAGATACTGTTCATCGAAGGGGCAGTTGACGAATACGTTGGCTTCAAAAGCCATGCTTGGTCACTTCTTGTCCCTTGGGGGAAGCGGATCGTTGCCGTAGCTGTTCTTGTTCTTGATCGTGCCATCTCTGCCGTGAATGTAGAGCTCTGAACGCTCTTGCTTCGCCGCATTGCGCCCGTACTTGATCGCATCAGCTTGCGTGTCGAATGTTCGAGATGCTCGCGTCGCGCCGGAATTCTTTACCGCCCACCCGCCAGCAGGTTGGGGAACGACGTGTTTGCTTGTCTTGCTCATCTCGTACCTCGCTTCGATCGTGACAGAAGAAGGCGCAACCTCAAGACTACTGAGTTCTACGCCAACGCGTACAAATATCGTAGCGTATCCCAGTCACCCGGCCGAACGACGACGCTCGTGGGTCGCACAGCAGATCGCTCGCAACAGTGATGTACCAAGGCAAGGTCGGTGATCGTCACGAACGGCCACGCCGCCTTCTCATCAACAACCACGCCGCCGGCACGACGAACATCGACAGCAGCGGCGCGCTGACCATGCCGCCGATCATCGGCGCTGCTATTCGGCTCATGACTTCGCTGCCGGTGCCGCCGCCGAAGAGGATCGGCAGCAGGCCAGCAAGGATCACAGCCACCGTCATCGCCTTGGGCCGCACGCGCAGCACGGCGCCGTCGCGGATCGCGTCGACCAGCGTGTCGGCTCGCCCGTCCCACGCTTGCTTCAGGTACAGCAGCATGATGACGCCGAACTCGGCGGCCACGCCCGCGAGCGCGATGAAGCCGACCGCGCTGGCCACCGAAAGGTGGTGGCCGAGCCGCCACAACAGCCAGACGCCGCCGACCAGCGCGAAGGGCAACGTGGCCATGATCAGCAGCGCCTCGTCGATGCGGCGGAAGGTGAGATACAGCAGCACGAAGATGATCATCAGCGTGAACGGTACGACCAACTTCAACTGCGCCGCGGCGCGTTCGAGGTACTCGAACTGGCCCGACCAGGCGACCGACACGCCAGCGGGCAACGCCACCTGCTCGGCGACCGCGCGCTGCATGTCGCGCACGGTCGAGGCGAGATCGCGATCGCGCACGTCGACATAGATCCAGCCGGCCAGGCGCGCGTTTTCGCTGCGCAGCATCGGCGGGCCGTCGCTGATGCGGATGTCGGCCACGTCGCCGAGCACCAGGCGCGCGCCGCGCTCGCTGACGATCGGCAAACGCTTCAACTTGTCGAGCGAATCGCGCAGCTCGCGCGGGTATCGTACCGAGATCGGAAAGCGCTGCGTGCCTTCGACCGTCTCGCCGATGTTCTCGCCGCCGATGGCTGAGCTCACCACCGATTGCACGTCGGCGATGTTCATGCCGAAGCGCGCCGCGGCGTCGCGTTTGATGTCGATGTCGATGTAGCGCCCGCCCGTCAGGCGCTCGGCGAGCGCGCTCGACACGCCGGGCACGTTCTTCACCGCTTGTTCGATCGCCAGCGCCGCGCGGTCGATCGTCGCCAGGTCCGGTCCTGCGACCTTGATGCCCACCGCGCTCTTGATGCCCGTGGCCAGCATGTCGATGCGGTTGCGGATGGGAGGCACCCAGATGTTGGTCAGGCCCGGCACGCGCACCGTGCGGTCGAGCTCGTCGATCAGCGCTTCGGGCGTGAGGCCCGGCCGCCACTGGTCGCGCGGCTTGAACTGGATCGTCGTCTCGAACATCTCCAGCGGCGCTGGGTCTGTCGCTGTTTCGGCGCGACCGGCCTTGCCGTACACGCTCTGCACCTCGGGCACGGTGCGGATCAGGCGGTCGGTCTGCTGCAAGAGCTCCGCGGCCTTGCCGGCGGAGAGGCCCGGCAGCGCGCTCGGCATGTAGAGCACGTCGCCCTCGTCGAGCGGCGGCATGAACTCGGCGCCCAGGCGGGTCAACGGCCACGCGCTCGCAACGAGCGCGAGTGCGGCCACCACCAGCGTGACCTTCGGCCACTTCAACACTGCATCGAGCAGCGGCCGGTAGATCGCGATCAGCGCGCGGTTGAGCGGGTTCGCGCGCTCTTCGGGGATGCGGCCGCGCACGAGGTAGCCCATCAGCACCGGGATCAGCGTCACCGCCAGCCCGGCGGACGCGGCCATCGCATAGGTCTTGGTGAAGGCCAGCGGCGCGAACAGCCGCCCCTCCTGCGCCTGCAAGCTGAACACCGGCACGAAGGACAGCGTGATGATCAGCAGCGAGAAGAACAGCGCAGGGCCGACCTCGACCGCCGCGTCGCCGATGACGCGCCAGCGTTCTTCACCGGCCAGCGTTTGATCCGGATGTTCGTGCGCCCAGCGCTCGAGCTTCTTGTGCGCGTTCTCGATCATCACCACTGCGGCATCGACCATCGCGCCAATGGCAATCGCAATGCCGCCGAGCGACATGATGTTGGCGTTGACGCCTTGCTGCTTCATGACGATGAAGGCGATCAGCACGCCCAGCGGCAGCGAGACGATGGCGACGAAGGCCGAGCGCAGGTGCAGCAGGAACAGGCCGCAGACCAGCGCGACGACGACGAACTCCTCGGCCAGCTTGTTGCGCAGGTTGGCCACAGCGCGCTCGATCAGGCCCGAGCGGTCGTAGGTGGTCACGATCTCCACGCCCTTCGGCAGGCCGGGTTTCAGCGCTTCGAGCTTGGCCTTCACCGCGGCAATGGTGGCCAGCGCGTTCTGCCCTGAGCGCATCACGATCACGCCGCCGGTGGCCTCGCCCTGGCCGTCGAGCTCGCCGATGCCGCGCCGCATTTCGGGGCCGACCTGGATGCGTGCCACGTCGGCCAGACGCACGGAGATGC
>JANMHY010000784.1:0-5442 GCA_031375525.1 Burkholderiales bacterium | reverse complement strand
GGAGAAGAATGCCACCACCGTCGTCGAACCGGGTTGGCAGGCACGTCTCACAACCTCGGGCCCGATCGAGCTGCAGCGCACGGTGCCGCGCGCCACACAACACGCCATCGGCACGCAAGCCGACCCGGTGATGCTGGAGGTGTTCAACAACCTGTTAATGAACATCGCCGAGCAGATGGGCCTGCGGCTGCAGAACACCGCCCACTCGGTCAACATCAAGGAGCGCCTGGATTTTTCCTGCGCCCTCTTCGACGCGAGCGGCCAGCTCAACGCCAACGCGCCGCACATGCCGGTGCACCTGGGCTCGATGAGCGAGAGCATCAAGACCGTCATCGAGCGCAACCCCGAGATGCGGCCGGGCGACGTGTACGTGCTAAATGACCCGTACCACGGCGGCACACACCTGCCCGACGTGACGGTGGTCACGCCCGTTTATCTCGAACATGGCGACGGCGCGCCGAGCTTCTACGTCGCTTCGCGCGGCCACCATGCCGACATCGGCGGCAGCACGCCGGGCTCGATGCCGCCGTTCTCGACAACGATCGACGAAGAAGGTGTGCTGCTCGACAACTTTTTGCTCGTGCGCGCCGGCAAGCTGCGCGAGGCGGAACTGTTGGATCTGCTGCGCGGCGGCGCCGAGCGCCGGGCCGCCCCAAGCTCGGCACTCCCCTCGGGGGACGGCGCGCAGCGCCCAGGGGCCGTCATGTATCCGGCTCGAAACCCCACGCAGAACATTGCCGACCTGCGCGCGCAAGTCGCTGCCAATGAAAAGGGGGTGCAAGAGCTGCGCGCGATGGTCACGCAGTTCGGACGTGCCACGGTGGCCGCGTACATGAGGCATGTGCAGGACAACGCCGAGGAGTCGGTGCGGCGCGTCATCACGGCGCTGAAAGACGGCGCCTTCACACTCGACCTCGACAACGGTGCCCGCATCGCCGTCAAGGTGACGGTGCAGGCGCAGCAACGCGAAGCGACGATCGACTTCACCGGCACCAGCGCGCAGTTGCCGAACAACTTCAACGCACCGAAAGCGGTGACGATGGCCGCGGTGCTCTACGTGTTCCGCACGCTGGTCGATGACGACATCCCGCTCAACGCCGGTTGCCTGAAGCCGTTGCACGTCATCGTGCCCGAGGGCTGCATGTTGAACCCGCGGCACCCGGCCGCGGTGGTCGCCGGCAATGTGGAGACGAGCAGTTGCGTCACCAACGCGCTCTACGGCGCGCTCGGCGTCATGGCGGCCAGCCAGTGCACGATGAACAACTTCACCTTCGGCAACGAGACGCACCAGTACTACGAAACCATCAGCGGCGGCTCGGGCGCCGGCCCTGGCTTTGCCGGCACGAGCGTCGTGCAGACGCACATGACGAATTCGCGCCTGACCGACCCCGAGGTGCTGGAGTTCCGTTTCCCGGTGCGGCTGGACGCTTACGAGATCCGCGGCAGCTCCGGCGGCGAAGGACGCTGGCGCGGCGGCGACGGCGGCGTGCGCCGGGTGCGTTTTCTCGAACGCATGACGGCGAGCATCCTGTCCAACGGCCGCAACGTGCCGGCGTTCGGCGGCGATGGCGGATCGCCCGGCGCGTTCGGCATCAACCGCGTCGAGCGCAGCGATGGTCGCGTCGAAACGCTGGGCCACATCGGCTCGGCAGAGATGCAGCCCGGAGATGTCTTCATCATCGAAACGCCGGGTGGCGGTGGTTGGGGAAGCACTTGAAGCCGATTCTCGTCACCGGCTTCGAGCCGTTCGGCGGCGAGCGCGTCAACCCGTCGGCCGACGTCGCGCGCGCACTGCACGGTCGCGTGCTCGAAGGCACGCCGGTCATCGGCATCGTGCTGCCCTGCGTCTTTGGGTCGTCGATCGACGCGCTGCGCGCCGCGCTCGACAGCCTGCGCCCGCAACTCGTGCTCGCCCTCGGCCAGGCCGCCGGCCGCGAAGGCTTCACGTTGGAACGCGTGGCCATCAACCTCGACGATGCGCGCATCGCCGACAACGCCGGCGCGCAGCCCATCGACGAGCCGGTCATTGCCCGCGGCGCAACAGCGCACTTCACGACGCTGCCGATCAAGGCGATGGTGGCCGCGCTGCGTGACGCCGGCCACACCGCGTCGGTGTCCTACAGCGCCGGCACCTTCGTCTGCAACCATGTCTTCTATGGTTTGCAACATGCGCTGAGGCGCCGCCGCAGCGCGCGCAGCGGCTTCATGCACCTGCCCTGCCTGCCGGAACAAGCTGCGGCCGGCCAGCCCAGCCTGCCGTTGGCCACCATGGTTGAAGGCGTTGGCATCGCGCTCACCACCGCGCTCGCCGTGCGCGAAGACCTCGCCGTCAGTGCCGGCCGTCTCGATTGACCGCTGCGCCGTGATGCCTTCGTGAGGACTGCGCTTCGCGCCGCAGGCAAGATGCGAGGGATGACCACCCCGCCCAACCTGCTCGTGATCGAAGACGAGCAGGACATCGCTGCGCTGCTGCAGCTGCACCTGTCGGACTTGCCGGCCGAGGTGACGGTGGCGCGCGACGGCCCCACTGGTCTGGCGCTGGCCATTGCTGGCCGCTTCGACGCCATCGTGCTCGATCTGCGGCTGCCCGGCCTGTCGGGGCTGGACGTCTGCCGCTCGCTGCGCGCCGGCGGCCACAACGCGCCGATCCTGATGCTGACCGCGCGCGCGGCCGAGCTCGACCGCGTGCTCGGCCTCGAACTCGGCGCCGACGACTACGTGACCAAACCGTTCTCGGTGCTCGAGCTGCAGGCGCGGGTGCGCGCGCTGCTGCGCCGCGCGGCGCAAGGCAAGGCGGCGCCGCCCGACACCGAGCAGCGCCTGGCCTGTGCCGATCTGCGCATCGACCGGGACCAGCGCCGTGCCTGGCTGGTCGAACAGGAACTGGTGCTGACACCGCGCGAGTTCGATCTGCTCTGGCACTTCATGCGCCACCCGGGCCGCGCGTTCACGCGCGCCGAACTGCTCGAACAGGTCTGGGGCTATGGCCACGACGGCTACGACCACACCGTCAACAGCCACATCAACCGCCTGCGCGCCAAACTCGGCGACGACCGCAGCGAAGCGCGCTTCATCCACACCGTCTGGGGCGTCGGCTACCGCTTCGAAGCCACTGGCGTCACGGCGTGATGAAGCCAGTCATTGCTTGGCACCGCCGACTGCACGTGCGGCTCACGGCCGCGGTGCTGCTGCTGCTGCTGCTGCTGGCCAGCGCGCTGCTCGCTGCCGCGCGGCGTCAGGCGGCGCACGACACACTCGAAGCCACGCAGCGCCTGCAACTCGGCCTGGCCGCGACGATTGCCGCGCAACAACCGCGGCCGTTGATCGGCGCCGACGGCCGGCCTGACCGCGCGCTGCTGGCCGACCTGGCGATGCACGCCATGGCGCTCAACCCGGCCCTCGAGGTCTATCTGCTCGACACCGAAGGCCGCGTCATCGGCCATGCGCTCGACACCAAAGGGCCGATCGCCGAGCGCGTGGACCTGTCGGTGGTGCGTCCGCTGGCGGCGCGCGACCGCGCGCCGCCGCCGCTGCCGCTGCTCGGCGACGACCCGCGCCGCCCCGGCGCGCGCAATGTGGTCTCGGTCGAGGGCCTGTCCACCGACGGCCGCATGAGCGGTTATCTCTACGTCGTGCTGCAGGGCCAGACGCAACAGGCCGTGGCCGCCGCCGTGGCGCAATCCGGCGCCTGGCGCGAGCTGAGCCTGATCGCGCTCGCGGCCACCGCCGGCGCCGCGTTGCTGCTCGTGCTCGTCACGCGCAAGCTGACGCGGCCGCTGCGCCGGCTCACCGACGAAGTGCGCGCGTTTCACGCCGAGGCCGGCGACGAGCGCCATGCCGCATCGACCGGCGACGAGGTCGATGCACTGCGCGAGGCCACGCGCGCGATGCAGCAGCGCATCGCGCAACAGGTGCAGCATCTGCAGGACAACGACCGCTTGCGCCGCGAGCTCGTCAGCAACATCTCGCACGACCTGCACACGCCGCTGGCCAACGTGCAGGGTTATGTCGAAACGCTGCTGCTGGCCGGCGACCAGCTCGACGCCGCGGCGCGCGAGCAGCACCTGCGCACGGCGATGCGGCACTTGAAGCGCCTGCACCGCCGCATCGCCGATCTGTTCGAGCTGTCCAAGCTCGACGCCGGCCAGGTGGCCCCGCGCCTGGAGCCGTTTCGCCTCGGCGAGCTGTTGCAGGACGTGGTGCAAGACGGCCAGCTCGCGGCGCGCGAACGCGGCGTGCAGCTCGCGCTGGCCGACAGCGCCGATGCGCAGGCCACTGCCCACGCGTTCGTGCGCGCCGACATCGCGCTGATCGAGCGCGTGCTGCAGAACCTGGTGGACAACGCGCTGCGCCACACACCGCGCGGCGGTGCGGTGACGCTGGCCATCGAGCGCGACGGCCCGCGTGCGCTGCGCGTGGCGGTGATCGACACCGGCAGCGGCATCGCACGCGAGCACCTGCCGCACATCTTCGAGCGCTACTGGCGCGCCGACGACACGCCGGCGCAGCCGAGCCAGGGCGCCAGCGCCGGCCTCGGCCTGGCGATCGTCAAGCGCATCCTCGATCTGCATGGCAGCGCGGTGCAGGTGCACAGCGACCCGGCGCGCGGCACGCGCTTCGAGTTCAGCCTGCCGCAGGCGGCATAGGTCCGCGCTCAGGCCGCCAGCAGTTCCTTGCGCACGCGGTGCACGCGCACCCAGAGGTTGCTCTCGGTGATGTCCAGCGCACCGCAGACCTCGGCAGCGCTGTGACCGAGCACGACGTGCAACTCGAAGGCGCGGCGCAGCGGCGCCGGCAAGGCGTCCAAGCGCAGCTGCGCATGCCGCAAGGCTTGGCGCTGCTCGGCGATCAGGCACGGGTCGGCGTGGTCCGACAGCGCTGACAACACGGAAGGCGGCGGCGCGTCGTCGTCGTCCGCTTCGAGCATCGCATCGAGACTGCATTCGCCGTGGTGTCGCCGGATCGCATCGACGATCTTGTGCTTCAAGATGGCGGTCAGCCAGGTGCGCAGGCTCGAGCGCTCGCCGAAGGTGGCCTGGCCGGCGATCACCGCCGTCAGCACGTCGTGGACCACGTCCTCGGCCAGCGCGGCGTCGCGCAGGCGCCGGCGCGCGTAGCGCAACAGGTGGTCGCGGTGGTGGCACAGGGCAGTGAGGGCGACGCTCGAATCAGGCATGGCCGAAGGTTGGCATGCGCAGCGCGCCGAGTCTTCACGCAATTCTCACGATGCGCGCCGGGACCAATCGTTGACGTTTGCGTGATGACTCGCGGCGCGGCAGCGCTCGACACTGTTCGCGCTCCTTCCCATGACCGTCAACCCCACGGAGACATTCGATGACCATCCGCCGCCGCTTCACTCTGCAGGCCCTGGGCCTGGCCCTCGCCCTGGGCGGCGCCTCGCCAGCGATCCAGGCCCATCACGACGATGATGACGATGACTCC
>JANMHY010000764.1:0-4281 GCA_031375525.1 Burkholderiales bacterium | reverse complement strand
GAATTCGTCTTCGCGGTAGCGCGTCGTCATGCGCACGTCTTCGGGCACGCCGCCGGAAAACGGGTGCGTGCTCGTGTCGAGGCGGCCGGCGTTGAAATCGAAGCCGAGCATCGTGACGACGCGTTGGCACAGCGCCTGTTGCGCGGCCACGGGGAACGGGCCGCGCGCTTCGATCAGCGTGTCCTTGCTTTGGCGCTCGACGACACGGTCGATCAGGCCCGGCAGCCATTGCCGCACCGCGCCGAAAACGCGGCTGACCTGCTCGCTGCGCATGCCGGGCTCGAAGCGGTCGATCATGGCGTCGTACTTCGACAGGCCGGTTTGCTGTGCGAGCAGAGCCGCTTCCTCGCGTGCCAGCGCGACGACAGGCTTCCAGTTGTCGATGAAGCCCGTCCAGTCGTTGGCCGGGCGCTGCGTGCGCCAGGCGTGCTCGCAGCGCGACGTGGCCAGCTCCTGCCGCGTGACCAGCGACTCGGGCAGCGCGGTGGCCTGCAGCCACTCACGGCGGATCTCGCGCAGGTTGGCGCGCTGGTGATCGGACAGCGGCTCCTGATCGGCGCGCGCGATGCGATCGCCGAGGGTCGGCTCGGTGCGCAGGCGATGCATCAGCGCCGCCAGCTCGGCCATCGCCGACGAGCGCGCTTCGTTGCCCTTGGGCGGCATGTTGGCCGCGCGGTCCCAGCTGACGATGGAGCCCAGGTGCGCGTAGTGGTGCAGGCGCGTGAAGTGCGCGCTGAGGTCGTCGTAGGTGGGTGTGTTCATAGACCGGATTGTGATTTCAGGCTGGCGTAAACGTGCCGGGGAACAACCATATCCCCGCCGCCGTCATCACCAGGTAGCGCAGAAATTTGCCGATCGCCATGTAGCCCACGCACGGCCAGAAGGGCAGTCGCAGCCACCCTGCCACCGCGCACAACGGGTCGCCGACGATCGGCAGCCATGCCAACAGACAGCCCTTGGCGCCGAAGCGTTCGAGCCATTGCAGCGCCTTCAGCTCCGAAGGCTTGCGATGTTTGACGCGCTCGTACGCCATCTCGGCGCCATAGCCCATCCACCACGTGATCGCGCCGCCGATGGTGTTGCCGGCGGTGGCCACCAGCACGGCAGGCCAGAACAGATCACGGTTGAGCCACACCAGGCCCAACACGGCGGGCTCGCTGCCCATCGGCAGCAACGTGGCCGAGATCAGCGCGATCACGAAGACCGTCGAGAGGCCGAACTTCGGCAGGGCCAGTGCGGCGAGCAGCGCGGGAATCCAACTGTCCATGGGATCAGGATGCACTCATGTACACGCTACCGCCGTCACCGCCGTAGCTGCGATACACGTGATCGAAAACCGCATCAACCTTGGCCGAGAACAGCTCCTTGCTGTAGGCGCGCGGCAGGCCGTCGTCGAGCAGGTCCTCGATAGCCAGCCGAACCTTGGCACGCACGGTCACCTTTTGCCGCCACCCCAGAACCAGCAATTGATGCAGGCGCGCCAACAACGACGACGCCACGCGCTTGACCTCGCTTCGTTCATCCGTCGTCAATACAGGCGCCGGCCGAGTGAGGATGTCGAAGATGGTCAACTCCTCTTCGCTCAGGTTCTCGCGAACGTGGCGCGTCTGTTCCTCGGTCAACACGGTCGACAGCGCGATCAGCTCCCTGAAGACTTCCTCGATGTTGCGGCTGCCCGCGTTGTAGGTTTCGATCAGTTGCTCGAACTTGTGCAAGTAGTCTGCGCGCGTCGGGTTGTGCAACACCATGCGCTCGAGCTGGACCTTGACCGCAGCCTTCAGGTGCAGCAGGTCGGTATTGCTCGGGCGGTCGCGCTCGAAGCGGCGCGACAAGGCCGCGAAGTCGATCTTCGACAGGTCAACGCGTCCATACGTTGGCGACGACGCCTGGCCGATGCGAAACGGATCGGCGGCGATGGATTCGTCGAGCAATCGCCGGATTCCCTCCATCACCGCGGAAATGTCCGGCGGCTCGCTGGTTTGGCGCACGGTCTGCGCGATCGCGCCGAGGCAGGCGCAGCGCGCAGCGAACGACAACGCCACCGGGTCGGGCTTCAACGCGCGAAACAGGGCCGTCACCGCGGCCTCGTGCGCCAAGAAAGCGCGCCGCCGATCCTCCGGCGCCATCAGCCGGTCCGCCGCCAGCGCCATCGCATGGGCTTGCAGGAATCCGGCCGTGGTGGTGGTTTCGACTGCTGCGAGGTCAACACCCTGCGCGTCGCAAAAGTGGGTGGCGCCTTCCACGGCCACGCCCAGCGCGGCGGCCAGCGCCGCCTTGTCTCGCACCGGCATCGCGCTGCCCTGGCCTTGCCCGTAGATCGCGAGCGCCTTCTCCAGCGAATGGAACACGTTCGCGTAGTCGACGATCAGGCCGCTGTGTTTGCCGGGGAACACGCGGTTGGCACGCGCGATCGTCTGCATCAGCGTGTGGTTGCGCATCGGCTTGTCGAGGTACACCGTGCTGACGCTCGGCGCGTCGAAGCCTGTGAGCCACATCGCACAGACGAAAACCAGGCCCAGCGGGTCCTGGGGGCTCTTGAACTTCTCGTCGAGGTCTTCGTCATGAATGCGCTGGCGATGCGGCACGATGTCCAGCCCCAGCGAAGACATCTGCTCCACTTCGTTCTGAGCCGCCGACACCACGACCGCCATGTCGGTCTGGTCCAGTACGCGCAGGCGTTCCACGAGTTCGGCGCGGCGCGGTTCGGACACGCCGGCACGGCCGAGTTCGGCGACCGTGGCCACCCGGTCCTCGGCCCAGAAGCCGCGCACTTTGTCGTGCATGCGCAGCGCTGTGGCCTTGTCGATCGACACCACCATCGCCTTGCCCTGGAAACCGCGGCCGAGGAAGTGGCGCACGATGTCGCGCGCCACGGTGTCGAGCCGGTCGTCGCGCGTGATCAGGTGGTACTGGCGCGCCAGCTCGCGCTCGAGACGGCGCTCGCCGTCTTCGGACAGCTCGGCCTCTTCGATCAGCGAATAGATTTGCTCGTTGAAGTCGGGGTTGGCCAGGTGCAGTTCGGGCGTGCGGTTCTCGTAGAACAAGGGCACCGTGGCACCGTCTTCCACGCTCTGCTGGAAGTCGTAGATCGACACGTAGTCGCCGAAGACTTCGCGCGTGCGCTCCTCGCCCGCGATGAGCGGCGTACCGGTGAAGGCGATGAACATCGCGTTGGGCAAGGCCGCGCGCATGTTCAACGCCAAGGTGTCGTACTGGCTGCGGTGCGCCTCGTCCACCAGCACGATCACATCGCGCCGCTCGCACAGCACCTCAGGTGTCTGGAACTTGTGGATCAGCGTGAACACATAGCGCCGGTTGCCGGCCAACAGCTCGCGCAGCTGCGCGCCGCTGGCCGCATGCGCATCGGCATCGTCAGCCAACGCGCCGCAGGCGGCGAAGGTGCGCGCGATCTGGTCGTCCAGCTCCACCCGATCGGTGACGACGACGAAAGTCCAGTCGCCCGCCAGCTTGCGCAGCACCTTTTGCGCGAAGAAGACCATCGAGAAGCTCTTGCCTGAGCCCTGCGTCTGCCAGAACACGCCACCGCGGCCGTGGCCTGCGGAACGTGCTTGTTGCATCGAGCGGATCGCGTTGTTGACACCCAGCACCTGGTGGTTCTGGCCGATGATCTTCGCCAGGCCTGCTTTGTGTTCCGAGTAAAGCGTGAAGTTCTCGGCCACATCGAGCAGGCGCGCCGGCTCGGCCACACCGCGCAACAGCACTTCCAATGACACCCGGCGCGGCTCGTCCTCGCGCTCGACGCGCTTCCACTCGAAGAAGCGCTCCCAGTCAGCGGTGAGTGAGCCGACGCGGCTGGCGGTGCCGTTGCTGGCGAGCAGCAGGGCATTGCTCCAGAACAGTTGCGGCACGCCGTTCAACGCATGCTTGTAGCTCGTCAGGTTGTCGTCGAACGCCTGCCTCGCGGGCACGCCGGGCTTCTTGAACTCGATCACCAGCCACGGCAGACCGTTGACGAAACCCACCAGGTCCGGGCGGCAGGTGTAGAGCGCGCCGGTGATCGTGAGCTGGTTGACGGCCAAGAAGTCGTTGGCCTGCGGCGTGTCCCAGTCCACCACGCGCGCCCGCTCGGGGCGGCGGCCGCCATGCTCGGCATCCGTCACCAGCACGGGCACGCCGTCGCGCAGCAGAGCCCACAGTTCCCGGTTGGCTGCGGCCAACCCCATGGCGCTGCGGTCACGCGAGAGTTCTTGCAATGCCGACTCCAGCGCATCGGCCGGCAGTTGCGGGTTCAGCCGTGCCAGCGCGGCACGCAGCACGGGC
>JANMHY010000759.1:0-7070 GCA_031375525.1 Burkholderiales bacterium | reverse complement strand
GCCTGTTCATGGAAACGCACCCCGACCCGGCCAAGGCCATGTCGGACGGACCGAACGCCGTGCCGCTCAAGCACATGAAAGCGCTGCTCGAACAACTCGTCGCGCTCGATCGCGTGGTGAAGAAGCAGCCGCTGCTGGAGGATAATTTCTCGTGTTGATGCGTTGCTTGTTGAGCTGGCAGCCGCATGCATCCCAGTCACGCGTCCGAAGGTTCAGCTACCCAGCCGTATTGCGCTCAGATTAGCCATGCAGCGCGAACGTCTTCCGTCACGCATCGCCACAAGTATCGCCGTCCTGCTCTTTGTCGCGCTATGGGCAGGGCACGAGTGGCGACCCGTTAGGGAGTTCTTGTCGAACAACTTTTGGTTGTTGGTTGCGCTGTTTGTTGTGGGGTTTGTAGCCGCGGTTGCTTCGGCCGCTGCTTACTGGAGCGCCCTCTCGCGGAGAGTCAGAACGAAGGACCGCCAACAGTGAGAGCAGGGCTAGCCCGTTGTTTCAGCCTTCCGCCTTCGGCGGTGGCTGAACGCAAACGTTGAAGCACCGGCAATGCAGAACTTCGAATGGGACGAATCGAAGGCCACACTCAACTTGCGCAAACATGGCGTGTCCTTCGAGGAAGCCGCGTCCGTGTTCAGTGATCCGCTGGCCTACACATTCTCCGATCCGGATCATTCTCTTGGAGAGGAACGACTCTTGACCTTCGGGTACTCACGGACTGGCCGCCTACTCGCGGTCATTCATTCGGAACGCGGACGCGCCATCAGAATCATCA
The DNA here is from genome assembly GCA_031375525.1 of Burkholderiales bacterium. Taxonomy (GTDB): domain Bacteria; phylum Pseudomonadota; class Gammaproteobacteria; order Burkholderiales; family Burkholderiaceae_C; genus CADEEN01. The sequence continues at coordinate 6,298 of JANMHY010000759.1, read as the reverse complement.
ATGCAAGAAACGCAACTCGACACGAGCGAGGCATCTATGAGCAAGGCTAAGGACGAGATGCGCACCGAGTATCGGCGCGAAGGTTTGGGCAAGGGCGTGCGCGGCAAGTACTTCGATCGCGTCTCGAAGGGCACCAACCTTGTCTTGCTGAACGACAAAGTGGCCAAAGCCTTCCCCAATGCAGAGGCCGTAAACGAGGCGCTGCTGGGTCTGCTGGCGCTGACAGAGCAAACCGCACGCCTGACCGGCCGCGCAAAGCGAGCACCGCGCAAGCGCGCCGCCGCGTAGCCAGTTGTGGACAATGAGGACAACGTGAGGACAGCATGACACCCGCCTACCTGATCGTCGAGATGAACATCACCGACATGGAGCAGTACAAGCTGTACATGGCCGAAGCGCCGGCGTCGGTGAAGGCCTTCGGCGGCGAGTACCTGGTGCGCGGCGGCAAGCAGGAAACGCTCGAAGGCGACTGGACACCGCATCGTGTGGCGGTTTTGCGATTCCCGAGCTACGAGCAGGCCAAGGCCTTCTACGACGACGCGCACTACAAGCAAGTGCGCGCCAAACGCGTCGGCGCCACCGAATACTTCAACATGGTTCTGGTCGAGGGCGTGCCTGCTCCGGTCTGATCAACGACACAACTCAAAGGAAATGACTGCATGAGCGCCATCGTCGATATCGTCGGCCGGGAAATCCTGGATAGCCGCGGCAACCCTACCGTCGAGTGCGACGTGCTGCTCGAGTCCGGCACGATGGGCCGCGCCGCCGTGCCATCCGGGGCCTCCACCGGCAGCCGTGAAGCCATCGAGCTGCGCGATGGCGACAAGAACCGCTACGGCGGCAAGGGCGTGCTGAAGGCCGTCGAGCACATCAACACCGAGATCAGCGAATCGGTGCTCGGCCTCGACGCCAGCGAGCAGGCCTTTCTCGACAAGACGCTGATCGACTTGGACGGCAGCGACAACAAAGGCCGCCTCGGCGCCAACGCAACACTCGCCGTCAGCATGGCGGTGGCGCGGGCCGCGGCCGAAGAGTCGGGCCTGCCGCTGTACCGCTACTTCGGCGGCATGAACGCCAACCAGTTGCCGGTGCCGATGATGAACGTCATCAACGGCGGCGCGCATGCGAACAACAACCTCGACCTGCAGGAGCTGATGATCATCCCGGTCGGCGCACCGACGTTCCGCGAGGCGGTGCGCTACGGCGCCGAGGTTTTCCACGCGCTGAAGAAAATCATCGACGCCAAGGGCATGACGACGGCCGTCGGCGACGAAGGCGGCTTCGCACCGAACGTCGCCAGCCATGAAGCGGCGATCCAGATGATCCTCGAAGCGATCGAAAAGGCCGGCTACAAGCCCGGCGAGCAGATCGCCATCGGCCTCGATTGCGCCGCCAGCGAGTTCCACAAGGACGGCAAGTACCACCTCGAAGGCGAAGGCCTGACGCTGAGTGCGGCCGAGTGGACCGACATCCTCGCGACGTGGTGCGGCAAGTACCCGATCATCAGCATCGAAGACGGCATGGGCGAATCCGACTGGGACGGCTGGAAGCACTTGACCGACAAACTCGGCAGCAAGGTGCAACTCGTCGGCGATGACCTGTTCGTCACCAACACGAAGATTCTCAAGGAAGGCATCGACAAGGGCATCGCCAACTCGATCCTGATCAAGATCAACCAGATCGGCACGCTCACCGAAACCTTCGCTGCGATCGAGATGGCCAAGCGCGCGGGCTGGACGTCGGTCATCAGCCACCGCTCGGGCGAAACCGAAGACTCGACGATCGCCGACATCGCCGTCGGCACCAACGCCGGCCAGATCAAAACCGGCTCGATGAGCCGCAGCGACCGCGTCGCCAAGTACAACCAGTTGCTGCGCATCGAAGAAGACTTGGGCGACGTGGCCTTCTACCCCGGCCGCTCCGCATTTCGCAAACTCTGATGAACATCCGGCGCCTGCCCTGGTCCACGCTAGCTCTGCTGGCCCTGTTCGTATTCGTGCAGGCGCAGTTGTGGCTCGGCAGTTCGGGCAAGCCGTACACGATGAAGCTGCAGCTCGAGCTCGACAAGCAGACGGCGCTCAACGACCAGTCCCGCGCCCGCACCGACCAGCTCGTCGCCGAGGTGCGTGACCTGCGCGAGGGCCTGGAGATGGTCGAAGAGCGCGCGCGCTGGGAACTCGGCATGGTCAAGCCCGACGAGATCCTGGTACAGGTCGCCAGACCGAAATGACGACCCCAAGCTCGCTGCGCTCGCGCCCCCCGAGGGGAGCTCAGGCCGCTTGGGGCGGCCCGGCGCTGGCCTGAGTTCGGTGATGGACCTCTTTGCGCCGCTGCTCGCGGCGCCCCTCACCCTGCTCGGCAGCCCCGTGACGTGGCTCGAACTCGTCGCCTTCGTACTCTCGCTGTGGATGGTCTTTGCCAACATGCGCGTGCAACTGATCGCGTGGCCGTTGGCGATCGCTAGCTCGCTGGCCTACCTGGTCTTGTTCGCGCACAGCAAGCTCTATGGCGAAGCCGGGCTGCAAGTTGTCTTCGTGCTGGTCGCGGCGTGGGGCTGGTGGCAATGGAAGTTCGGGCGCCAGGCCGATGGTTCGGCGCTGACGGTGCGGCGCATCGATGGCCGCACAGGCCTGATCGTCATTGCCGCCACCTGCGCCGCGTGGCCGCTGCTCGGCTTGACGCTGCGCCGCTTCACCGACACCGACGTGCCCTTTTTCGATGCGCTGCCCACGGCGGCCAGCGTTGCCGGCCAATGGCTGCTTGGAAAACAGTTCGTCGAGAACTGGCTGGTGTGGCTGGGCGTCAACATCGTCAGCGTGGCCCTGTTCGCGTACAAGGGCTTGTGGCTCACGGTCGTGCTCTACGCGCTGTTTGCCTTGTTGTCGATCGTCGGATGGCGGGCATGGAAGCAACGCGCGGCATCGTGATCGCCATCGTCGGCGCCGAGAGCACCGGCAAATCGACGCTGGCGCTGTCGCTGGCGCAGCGCATCGCGAAAGAAACCGGCCTGACGTGCACGCATGTCGATGAGCACCTGCGCACCTGGTGCGAGCAGATGGGGCGCACGCCGCGCATCGACGAGCAGCGCGGCATCGCGCAAACGCAGCAGGACCGCATCGCGGCGGCAGCGGCATCGCACGACGTCGTCGTCGCCGACACCACCGCGGTGATGGTGGCCGTTTACAGCCGCTTCGTCTTCAACGACCGCTCGCTCGACGACTGGGCCGCCGCCGAGCACGCACGCAGCGTGCAGCACACCTTGGTCACCGCGCTCGACCTGCCCTGGGTGGCCGACGGCCTGCAACGCGAAGGCGAGCATGTGCGCGCCCCGGTCGATGCGATGCTGCGCGAGCTGCTGGCGGCGCACGGCATCGGCTGGTCACTCGTCGTCGGCAGCGGCGGCACGCGCTTGGACAACGCGCTCAACGCGGTGACACCGCTGCTCCTTCAAAAAACAGCGGGCAGCAGCGGCTTGTTCACGCGCCTCGCGCAGCGCGACGCTGCGCAGCCGCCGTGGCAATGTGTCTGCGAAAAGTGCGACGTGCCCGATTGCGAGCACCGACTGCGCAAAGCCTTTTGATCAGTTCACGCTGCCGGAGCCAGGCAACCGCTGCGCCACCGGCGTGAACACATCGCCGGCATCGACCGCATCGAAGCGGTACTGCGTGCCGCAGAACTCGCAGCCGATCTCGACATCGCCCCGCTCGGCGAGGATGCTTTCGATTTCCTCGCGCCCGAGCCCGCGCAGCATGCCGCGCACACGCTCGCGCGAGCAACGGCAGGCAAAGCGCGGCGCCAGCGGCTCGAAGCGGCGCAGGTCCTCTTCCCAGAACAGGCGGCGCAACACGGTGTCGGCATCGAGGCCGAGCAACTCTTCGCGGGTCAGCGTTGAGGAAAGCTGCGCGATGCGGTTGAAGGCTTCGTTCAGCCCGATCTGATTTTCATCAACATGACCACCCCCTGACCCCTGACGGGGCCATCCCCCCGAGAGGGAAGCCGCTTCGCCTCGGGGCGGCCCAGCGGCTGCGCGGCGCTCGCCTTCGAGGTTGCCCTCGCCTTCGACCGGCAGGCGCTGGATCAGCAGACCCGCAGCCACGTCGTCGTTGGCCGCCAGCATCAGCCGCGTGTCGAGCTGCTCGGACTGCAGCATGTAGTGCTCCAGCACCTCGGCCAGTTGCTGCAGCGGCTCGCCGGCGTCGCCGTGCAGCCCCACGATGCCTTGGTACGGCTGCGCACCGCCACTCTTGTCCTTCGGGTCGAGCGTGATCACGCAGCGTCCCTTGCGGTGCACATTGACCATCGCCGCCAGCCGCGCATCGGCAGCCACGTCGCCGACCACTTTGGCCGTGCCGCGGAACGTGAGATCAGGCTGTGCTTCGACGACGGCCAGCTTCACCGGCCCGTCGCCGAAGACTTGCAGGATCAGCGCGCCGTCGAACTTGATGTTGGCCTGCATCAGCATGGCCGCCGCAGCCATTTCGCCCAACAGCGTTTTGACCGGCGCCGGATAAGCGCCGCGCTGCTCATGGCGCGCCTGCACCTCGCGCCACGACGGACCCAGACGCACCAGCATGCCGCGCACCGGCAGGCCTTCAAACAGAAACTTGTGCAGCTCGTCAGACATTACTCAGATTCGGATCGTGCCGATCGATCAGCGCACGGGGCCGTCAGCATGGCGTCGCCACGGCAGCGGATCCCACCGCGTCGAATGCGAGGTTGAGCAGCCTTGTCGTCACTCGCGCTTTGTTGAAGACAACGTCTGTCGGTACCACCGCAACCGCTGTGAGATAGGTAAGGTAGGCCATGCCGACGTAGTCGTTGTAGACAACCGTGTGCAGCCAAATCTGGTTAAACAGGTACAGAGCGCCGGTAACGGCTGCCGCACCCAGGAGCACGACAGCCGGCAGCATCAACTGCAACGCCGCTGCCCTGCGAAAGAAAGTCACAAGCCCGAGCAGAGCGAACGCCGCGGCGTTCGCCCCCGAAAAAATTCGGACCTCGCGCATCAGGTTGTGCGTGACGGTGGCGTAGCTCCTCTCGATGAGACCGACCAGTTTCTGCCGAATCTGGCCGAGTGGCGACAGCTGCTCGCCATGCGCTTTGACGGCTAGTTCGACGAGCCGCTTTCGACACTCGCAGTCGGCGTTCAACATGTCAGCCAGCACCTCGGCCACCCTGCGCGGCACGTCATTGGCCATGGCGAGCACGTCGATCTTCTCGCCGACCCTTCGCTCAACCTCAATGCGAACGATCTCCCGGGCAGCCTTTTCGATGAGCAGCGGCTGCACGTACGACGCCAGCAGCGCAGCGCCAAAGAAGGCCACACCGCCGATGCTCGCGAGCAACAGCACTCCACGCAATGTCCATTGCTGGATCGCCATGGTCATTGACTCCGCACCAGCGTCTCGCGATACGTCTGCGCCCGCCGCACGTAGCCGAGCGCAATGACGGCCTGGCCCGCAATCTGCTCCGGCGTCAGCGCACGCTTGGCTACGGCCGGTGAACCGACGATCAACTGCTCTGCATCGAACTGCTTGCCCTCGGTGACCAGCGCGCCCGCGCCGACCAGGCAGCGTGCGCCGATCACCGCACGATTGAGGACAACCGCCTGGATGCCGATCAACGCACCGTCGCCCACCGTGCAGCCATGCAGCATCGCCTGGTGGCCGATCGTCACGCCCTCGCCGATCGTCAGCGGGCAGCCCGGGTCGGTGTGCATCACCGTGCCTTCCTGCACATTGCTGTTGGCGCCGATGACGATCGGCTCGTTGTCGCCGCGCAGCACCGCGCCGTACCAAACGCTGGCGCCCGGGCCGAGGACGACGCGACCGATCAGCACGGCGTTGTCTGCCACCCAGGCGGTCGGATGGATCTGCGGTTCGGCGTCGCCGAGGCGGTAGACAGGCATGGTGGTGAAGTTTAGTGGCGATGGTTTTTCTTCGACGTTCGTCGCAAAATCACCGTCATGTCCCCACTCGAACAAGAACTGGCCACGCTGCACAAGCCCCTGCTGCGCTTCGCCAAACTGCAGCTGCGCGACGAGGCCGCGGCCGAAGACGCCGTCTCGGCGACGCTGCTGGCCATCCTCGAAAAACCCGATGCCTTCCAGGGCGGCAGCTCGCTGCGCACCTACGCCACCGGCATCCTGAAGCACAAGGTGGTCGATCACATCCGCCGCTGCTCGCGCGAGGTGGCCATCGAGCCGCTCGACGAGCAATCGCTCGACGACGCCATCGAAGCCCTGTTCAAGGAAGACGGCCACTGGCAAGACAAGCCGGCGGCCTGGGCCGAGCCCGAG
>JANMHY010000718.1:0-1805 GCA_031375525.1 Burkholderiales bacterium | reverse complement strand
GGCTACGTGCTGTGGGCCGACGCGGTGCGCGAGATCGACGGCTTCAACAGCTCGCTGGCCAGCCGCATCGCGCGCGCGATGGACCGCTGGATGCACCTCGCCGAGCCGTACCGCAGCGCAGCGCGCGAAGCCATCGTGCGCGTCGCCGAGAAGAAGGACCTGTCGGCGGGCGTGCGCGAGATCGTCGAGCGGGCGTTGAGTCAAGCCTGACATGAAACGCATCAGCCTGACCCAATACCTCATCGAGCAGCAGCGCGAACACGGCCGCATCCCTGGCCAGCTGCGGCTCTTGATCGAGATCGTCGCCCGCGCTTGCAAGGCGATCGCGATCTCGGTCAACAAGGGTGCGCTCGGCGACGTGCTCGGCAGCGCGCAGACCGAAAACGTGCAAGGCGAGATCCAGAAGAAGCTCGACGTCATCAGCAACGAGGTGCTGATCGAAGCCAATGAGTGGGGCGGCCACCTCGCGGCGATGGCCAGCGAAGAGATGGACGGCATCCACGCCGTGCCGAATCGCTGGCCGCAGGGCGAGTACCTGCTGCTGTTCGATCCGCTCGACGGCTCGTCCAACATCGACGTCAACGTCAGCATCGGCACCATCTTCTCGGTGCTGCGCAAGGTCGGCCACCAGCACGGTGTGAGCGAAGAGGACTTTCTGCAGCCGGGTAAATTCCAGGCCGCGGCGGGCTACTGCGTCTATGGCCCGCAGACCACGCTCGTGCTCACGGTCGGCAACGGCGTCGCGCTGTTCACGCTCGACCGCGAGATGGGCTCGTGGGTGTTGACGCAAGAAAACCTGCGCATCGCCGACGATACGCAGGAGTTCGCCGTCAACATGAGCAACCTGCGCCACTGGGCGCCGCCGATGAAACGCTACATCGACGAATGCCTGGCCGGCACCACCGGCCCCCGCGGCAAGGACTTCAACAAGCGCTGGGTCGGCAGCATGGTGGCCGACGTGCACCGCATCCTTTCCCGCGGCGGCGTCTTCCTCTACCCGTGGGACGCGCGCGAGCCCGACAAGCCGGGCAAGCTGCGGCTGATGTACGAAGCCAACCCGATGGCCTTTCTCGTCGAGCAGGCCGGCGGCGCGGCCACCAACGGCGAGCAGCGCATCATGGATCTGATGCCGGGCAAGCTGCACCAGCGCGTGGCCGTGGTGCTGGGGTCGAAGAACGAGGTCGAGCGGGTGACGGGGTATCACCGCGAGGCCAAGCCGGCCTGAGCAGCGAGCCGCTGCTAACCGCGCCTGCGGCCTCGCCCCGCCGCTCACCGGCGCGTGCTCGAATGCGCCGCTGAAACTTACACTGCCCACTCCACCGCTTTCCCGGTGGTTCAGTAGTGGTTCAGTTCAATACGGTTTATCTGACGCCGTGCACCGCTCGCGCTTTCGACCAGATCTGGCAAGAGGTCGTGCTCAATCGCGTCCCTGTGATATTTGCGATGGATCGCGCGGGCTTTGTCGGCGACGACGGTGCCGTCCATCACGGATTCATGGATCAGTCATTCCTCAGGCCGCTGCCGAACATCACACTGATGGCGCCCAGTGATGAAGCCGAACTCAATCGCTGTCTTCGATTCGCGCTAACGCTCGATGAAGCAAGCGCGCTTCGCTATCCGCGCGACAATGTGCCTGCACTGGATTTTGAGAAGACGATCGAGCCTTCGCTCCGCGATGATGCGTGCGGCGAATGGGCCCCGGGCAAGTCACGCACACTCCGACGTGGCACGGACGCGTCGATTATTGTGTACGGCTCGCTTTGCGAATCCGCGATGATCGCGGCAAGTCAGCTCAGCGAACAAGG
>JANMHY010000712.1:0-2165 GCA_031375525.1 Burkholderiales bacterium | reverse complement strand
CCGAACTGTTCGTTGACCTGGTTGAACGTCGTCGCCAGCAGCTCGCGGGTTTCGCCGTCGATGGTCTTGATCGCCGCTTCGAGCATCGTCATCGCTTCGCGCAAGTCGGCATCTTGCGCGTCGAGGAAGGTCTTGCGCTCGCGCGAGGTGGTCAGCTCTTCGAGCGCAGCCAGGTTCACCTCGCCGAGGGCTTCGACTTCACGGTGCAGGCGGTCGATCTCGCCTTGCAGGCCTTGCAACTTCACGCTGCCCTCTTCGATGCCCTTGGCGAGCGCCTGCTGATCGACATTCGCCGCCGTGAGCTGGTCGAGGTACTGCGCACCGCCGAGCGACGCGGCCTGCTCTTCGAGCTGCAGCTTGGTGATCTTCTCGCGCAGCGGGTCGAGCCCGCGCTCCAAGCCCATGCGCTGCTCGTCGAAGCCGCGCAGCTTGGCCGAGAGATCGTCGTACTGGCTGCGCTGCGCGGCCAGCGCCGACTCGCGTTGCAGCTTCAGCGCCAGCGCGGTCTGCAAACCGGCTTGCGCGGCGGCATCGTCGAGCGTGCCGAGTTCGTCCTTCAACTGCGCGACAGCCTGCACATTGGCCGCAACTTGCTGCATGGCCGTTTCGATCGAGCGCTGCAACTCCTCGCGGCGCGTGACCAGTGTGCGCGACTGGAACTGCGCTTCCTGCGCGCGCAGGGCCAGCGCGCGCCCCTGCTCGCGCGCGTCGGCCAGCTTGCGCTCGGCCTGGATCACCGCTTCGTCGAGTTCAGCATGGCGCTCCTGCGTTGTCGCCAGTTGTAGGTCGAGTTCTTCGAAGCGCGCTTCGCCGGTGGCGCGGCGCTCGGCCAGCGCTTCGAGCTGGGCGTCGGTCTCGGCCAGTTCTTCATCCAGTTGCGTGCTGCGCGCCGTGGCGGCATCGGCCAGTTGCGTCAGGCGCAGCAGCTCGACTTGGAACTGGTGCGCGCGTGTCTGCGCGTCGGCGGCATCGCGGCGCACGCTGGCGAGCTTCAACGACGCTTCGGTGTACTGCGCTTCGCAACGCACCAACGCCGCACGCGCTTCTTCAGCGATCAGGCTCTGCGCGCGCTGCTGGCGTTCGAGGTTTTCGATTTCCTGTGCGCGCGCGAGCAAGCCGGCGCGCTCGTCGTCCGGCGCGTAGAAGCTGACGGCGAACTGCGTCACCGCATGGCCCTCGCGCGTCATGATGACTTCGCCATGCGTCAGCTTGGCGCGGTTGGCCAGCGCCTCGTCGAAGCTCGGTGCGGTGTACACGCCTTCGAGCCAATCGCCGAGCAACGCTTTCAATCCGGCGTCTCCCAGGCGCAGCAGCTCCGACAACCGCGGCAGCGTCTGGTGCGTGCTCGGCAGCGCGGCGGCCGGCCGCGTGTAGAAGGCGAGCTTGGAGGGCGGCGCGTCGCTGGCAAAGGCGCGCACAGTGTCGATCTTGCCGACCTCGAGCGCATTCAACTTCTCTCGCAACGCGGCTTCGAGCGCGGTCTCCCAGCCGGACTCGATGTGGATCTGCGTCCACAAGCCTTGCAGCGATTCGAGGCCATGCTGCGCCAGCCAGGGCTTCAGCTTGCCCTCGGTTTGCACCTTGGCCTGCATCGCGCGCAGTGCTTCGAGCTTGGCCGAGAGTTCGGCGAGCTTGCCCGATTGCTGATTGGACTTTTCCTGCAAGTCGCGGCGTTGCTCGTCGAGCGCCGGCACATCGTCGGTCAACGAGGCCAGGCGACCCTCGACTTGCGACAGCGCCAGCGACGAGGCCGTGCGCTTGTTGGTCAGCTCCTCCAGGCGCACCTGGTCGGGCGCCGAAAGCCCCTGGCGCTCGGCGGCCAGCTTGTCGCGCCGCGCCTTCAAGGCGCGCGACTGTTCTTCGACGTTGCGGCTGTCGGCGGCGAGCACCTGGATCTGCTGCTGCACCTCGGCCACCTTGCCGCGCTGCTCATTGCTCTTGGCCTGCGCCGCGCGCACGGCCTCTTCGAAACTCGGCAACTGCTGGCCGTGGTCTTCGGCCTGCGCGGCGAGTGTGATGGCTTCGTCATCGGCGCCGGCGAGCTTGGCAGCGATCGACTCGATCTCGGCTTGCGCCTCGCTGTTGCGCTGCTGCCATGACGTGTCTTGCGCAGCGAGTTCGGCCATGCGCTGCAGGACGCGGGCGCGGCTGTCGACCACGTAGCG
>JANMHY010000557.1:0-6809 GCA_031375525.1 Burkholderiales bacterium | reverse complement strand
GCTGCTTTAGCTGCCCAAGCTGATGCTGCAATGACTGCTGCAATGGCTGCTCAAAAAGCTGCAATGGCTGCCCAAGCAACAGGCGATAATGGTGTTGCTGCTGCTGCTGGCGCACAACAAACCGCCGATGCTGCTGGTGGTGCTGCTGACGCTGCTGCTGCTGCTGCTGTGGCTGCCCAACAAACCGCCGACGACGCATTGGCTGCTGCCCAGGCTGCCCAAGACGCTGCAAACGCTGCGCTTGATGCTGCTAAAGCTGCACAAGCCTCGAGTGACGCAAACGCCGCTTTATTGGCTGCCCGCTCTAGTGCTGCCCAAGCTGCTGCCGATGCTGCACAAAAAGCTGCTGACCTTGCCGCTAAAAATGGTGACGCAAACGCTGCTGCCTTGGCTCCAACGCGCCGTTGGCGAGCAGCGCCTCGCGCGCGCTGCGCGGCGAGCGCGGACCGACCGCGTTATCGAGAAACTTCGCCGCGTTGTCGAGCGTGTCGTCCTTGTTGACCTGCGGCGCCAGGTGCGTGCCGGGCACCCAGGTGGTGGCCGCCGAGTAGGCCGTGGTGCCGCCGACCATCGCGGTCGATTCCACCAGCAGCACTTTCTTTGCGCCGGCGATCGAGGCGAACAGCGCCGCCGACATGCCGGCGCCACCGGCGCCGAGCACGACCACGTCGAAGGCGTCGTTGTCGGGGAGGGTGGAGAGGGCAGTGGGGTAGGGCATGGCCGACGAGGTTTCTTGAAAGAGCGATCGAGGGATCAGGGGGTCTGAGGGGTCTGCGCTGCGGACCGAGGCGGCAGATCGCCCGGCAGCGCCGACAGCGACAGCACGTACAGCCCCGTGCATTCGCTGACCGAAGCGCCGGCCGCCCGCAGCGCGGACGGGCCGAGTGCGCCTTCGGCCTGGGCCACTGCACGCAGCACGGCGGCGTCGTAACCGCAGACGATCAGCACCCAATCGGCCGTTTGGTCGCCGCCGCGAATCTTCTGTTCGGTGGTGATGGCGATGGCGGGCGCCTCGTGGCGCAGCAGGTGCGCACCCGTGAGGCCGGGGCAGCTGGGCAGGGCTTCAATGAGCTCCTTCAACGCCGCGCGCAGCGCCGCGTCGCGGCCGGCAGCCGGCGACAGGCGGAACACCGCCGCATGGCGCGCCAGCGCGCTGCCGTGGCTTTCGAGCCGATGGCACTGGCTGCGCACCATGTTCCTGTGGTGCGGCATCATGGCTGTGGACCACGGGGTCGGTGTGTTCAGGCTCTTCAGGTAGGCCGCAGAAGCGACCACGTCGTAGCGCTTTATCTCGTAGAGCTGGAAGATGCCCTCGCCGCCGTCGGCGTCGGTCCAGCGCGTCGCGCGCAGAAAGCCCGGCAGCGCCAGCCGCTCGGCGAAGTGCTCGTGCGAATGCCAGTCCTCGAATTCGGGGCGCGCCGCGGCGGCCATGTCCCACCACATCGCCAATGCACCTTCACCCAGCAGCGGCATCTTCGTCTCCTTGTGTCGTTCAGGCCGACGCCACCACCGGCGGCACGGCAGGCAGCGCGCCGCCGAGCGCGGTCCAGCCGCCATCGACAGCGAGCACGCTGCCGGTGATGAACGACGCGCGCGGCGAGGCGAGGAAGGCGATGGCTTCGGCGATTTCGGCGGGTGAGCCCATGCGGCCCATGGGCGTGCGCGCGTGAATCGCGCTGGTGTTCAACGCGCCCTTGGCTTCGAGCGCCTCCACCAGCGCCGTACGCACATAACCCGGCGCGACCGCGTTGACGCGCACGCCGCGGTCGGCCCATTCGCAGGCCATCGACTTGGTCATCGCGACGATGCCGGCCTTGGCAGCGCCGTAGGCATTGCGCATCGGGATGCCGAGAGAAGAGGCGATCGAGCCGAGGTTGACGATCGCGCCGGACCGCTGCTCGAGCATCACGCGACCGACCTCGCGGCTCATCAGGAAAGTCCCGCGCAAGTGCACGGCGAGCACGCGGTCGAAGGCATCGACGTTCTGATCGACGGTGACCGCCGCCTGGTCGCCGATGCCGGCGTTGTTGACGAGGATGTCGATGCGCTTGAACTGCGCGACGACCGCACGCACGCAGGCCGCGACCGAGGCTTCGTCGCTGACGTTGCACGCCAGGCCGAGATGCTGCGCACCGAGCTGCGACGCGCGCTCGCGTGCGGCGTCTTCGCGCAGGTCGGCAATGACCACGCGTGCGCCGTCCTGTGCCAGTCGTTGTGATGTTGCCCAGCCGATGCCGTCGGCGCCGCCGGTGACGATGGCGACGCATTCCTCCCTCTCCTGCACGTGAAGCCGAAGGCTTTGCCTTCGGGTGCGGGAGAGGGCAGGGGTGAGGGTGTCGGCTGGCGAGCCCACCCCCCTCACGCCCACTGAGTTCCGCGAAGCGGGGCGGCGGCGCATCGCCTCAGGCTGATGCAGGGTCTAGGTGTGCAGCTCGATCGACGCCAGCAGGCCCGGCCGGTGCGGCGCCCAACCGAGCTCGCTGCGCGCACGCACCGCGCGCACGCGGCTGTTGGAGCCGAAGCTCCAGCGGGCCGGGCCTTCGCCCCATTCGGCAGCCGCTTCGGCCTGCGTCATCGAGGCCGTGGCGCCGAGCTCGAGCACGCCGGCGATGGCCTGCGCGATCTGCTGCATCGAGCACTCGCCGTTCTCGGCGTAGTAGAAGGCGCCGGCGGGTGCGCGGTCGAGTGCCGCCAGGTACAGATCGGCCAGGTCCTCGATGTGCACGTTCGACCAGATGTTCTCGCCGCGGCCGATGACTTTGGCAACACCCGCCTTGCGCGCCAGGGCCATCATCTTCGGCACCTGGATGCTGTTCGGGTTGGTGCCGGTGCCGCGGCCGTAGATCATCGTCGGCGCGATGACGATCGGGCGCACGCCGTGCTGCGCGGTGGCCAGAATGTCGCGGTTGAGCGCGACACGCGCCTCGCGCGCCGGCACCGGCCGCACCGGCGTGTCGTCTGCATACACCGCGTCGCCGCGCTCGCCGTTCGCGCCGTCGCTGACGATGCCCGAGCCGCTGGTCTGGAGGAAGGTCTTGCCGCTGCCGCGCAAAGCGTTGAGCAGCGCGGCGACCGAGGCCCGGTGGTCGGCATCGGCGCAGTGGATCACTGCATCGGCTGTCCGTGCGCATTGCGCCAGCAGCGCGCCGTCGTCGAGCGTGCCGAGCACCGGCACGATGCCGCGCGAGCGCACCTGCGCGGCGCGTTCGTCGTTGCGCACCAGACCGCTGACGCGGTGGCCGGCGCCCATCAGCGCCGCGGCGACGCTGCCGCCGATGTAGCCGGCCGCGCCGGTCACGAAGACCTTCACCATCGTCTTGCTCCCAAGCTCGCAGAGTGCGAAGCTTAGGCCATGGGCAGCGCCGCTAGCGACACCGTCTTTGCCGGCTCGATCCCGGAGCTCTACGACACGCTGCTCGTGCCGTTGATCTTCGAGCCCTATGCGGAAGACCTGGCGCGCCGCGTTGCTGCACTCACACCCACGCGCGTGCTCGAAACGGCGGCCGGCACCGGCGTGGTGACGCGTGCGCTCTCGAAAGCGCTGCCGACTTTGTGCGAGATCGTCGCCACCGACTTGAACCAACCGATGCTCGACCGCGCCGCTGCAATCGGCACGGCCCGTCCCGTGCAATGGCAACAGGCCGACGCGATGCAACTGCCTTTCGACGATGCGTCCTTCGATGTGGTCGTCTGCCAGTTCGGCGTCATGTTCTTCCCCGACAAGGCACGCGCGTATGCGCAAGCGCGGCGCGTGCTGCGGCGCGGCGGCTTGTTTCTGTTCAATGCCTGGGATGGCATCGAGCACAACGAATTCGCGGACGTGGTGACGCAAGCGTTGGCAACGGTCTTTCCATCAGACCCGCCGCGTTTCATGGCGCGCACACCGCACGGCTATCACGACGAGGCGGCGATCGGACGCGATCTGATGCAGGCTGGCTTCGATGCGGCAACGAGCATCGACACCATCGCTGTGCGCAGCCGCGCTGCTTCGCCACTGATCCCGGCGATGGCCTATTGCCAAGGCACGCCACTGCGCAGCGAGATCGAAGCACGTGCAGGCGCCACGTTGGCGCAAGCCACGGCGGCTTGCGCTGCAGCGATCGAAGCGCGCTTCGGGTCAGGCGCGGTGGACGGCAAGATTCAGGCGCGGGTGGTGGCCGCACGAGCGTAAGGCCCGCGCGGCTGTTCAGACCGTGGCCGCAGCCGGGGCCGCATGCGCTCCGCCGAGGAACAGCCGCTCGATGTTGGGATCGTTCAGCAACTCATCGGCGCGCTTGTGCAGCACCAGCCGTCCTGACTCCAACGCGATCGCTTCGTCGGCCATTTTCAGTGCGCTCTTGACGTTCTGCTCGACCATCAGCACGGTCGTGCCTTGGTCGGCCAGCGTGCGCAGCAGCTTGAACACATCGGCCACGACGAGCGGACTCAATCCGATCGACGGCTCGTCGATCAGCAGCACCTTGGGCCGCAACAGCAGCGCACGGCCGACCTCGAGCTGCTTCTGCTCGCCACCCGACAGCGACGACGCGGCCGAGTTGATGCGCTCCTTGACGCGCGGAAAGCGCTCCAGCACTTCCGGGATGCGCTCGCGCGCGGTCTTCATGCCGAGCGTGATGCCGCCGAGTTCCAAGTTCTCGTACACGGTCAACTGGCCGAACAGGTTGCGCCCTTGCGGCACGAAGGCCACGCCATGCTCGACCAGCAGCGCCTTGGAGTTGATGCCGGTGATGTCCTTGCCGTCGAGCTTGATGCTGCCTTGCCGCACCTTGAGCAGCCCGAACAGCGTCTTCAGCACGGTGGACTTGCCGGCGCCGTTGGGCCCGAGCAGCAGCGTGATCTTGCCGCGCTTGGCCTTCAGGCTCAGGTTGTTGAGGATCATGAACTCGCCATAACCGGCGAGCACGTTGTCGAACTCGATCGCGATGTCGTTCAAAGTCGTCTCCTTCACCGCAGAGGCGCGGAGGACGCAGAGGTCCGCAGAGAATTCACCACGCGCTTGATTCCCAGGCGCAGCGAAGGCGTGTTGAAGTTGATCAGCAGGCCGGCCTCCAGGCCGGTAAGCCGAAGGTAAGTCAGCAGCTGCGCGCAGTGAATCTCTTCGAGTGCGGAGACTGCCTTGATCTCGACGATCACCGACGTTGCCACGAGCAAATCCAAGCGCAAGGGTGGCTCGATCGCCAAGTCCTTGTAGCGAATCGGCACCGCCACCTGCGACTCAAATGCCAGACCGCGAAGCGACAGCTCGCGTGCCATCGCATGGTGGTACACCGACTCGAGCAGTCCCGGCCCGAGCACGCTGTGGACCTCCAACGCTGCAGCGATCACCTGCTCTGTAATTTCCCTCTGCGGAAACTCTGCGTCCTCTGCGCCTCTGCGGTGAAGGAGGTTCAAGGGCGGCCTCAGCTTCCGAGGTAGGCGTCGAGCACCTGCTTGTTGGCGCGGATCTCGGCCGGTGTGCCGATGGCCATCACCTTGCCCTCGACCATCACCAGGATGCGGTGGCAGAGGTCCATCACGAAGTCCATGTTGTGCTCGATGACGACGAACGAGCTGTGTTTACCGTCCGGCCTTCGCGTCTTGTTCAGCTCCTTCAACAGCGAGCTGATGCCGCCGACGAGCGACGGGTTGACGCCGGCGCAAGGCTCGTCGAGCAGCACCAGGTCGGGCTCGCTCATGAAGGCCATCGCGATGTCCACCAGCTTCTGCTGGCCGTAGCTCAATTCGCCGGCCTTCTTGTCGGCGACATGGCGGATGCGGAACTGGTCGATCAGCGCATCGGCTTTCGCGCCCAGGCCCGAATCGCTGGGTGCGAACATGCGGCTCCACATCGAGCCGGCATGCTCCTGCGCGGCCACCAGCAGGTTGTCGCGCACCGTCATCTTGCCGAAGACCTGCAGCGTCTGGAAGGTGCGGCCCACGCCCTTCTGGTTCAACTGCTGGGGGCTCAAGCCGGTGATGTCGTGGTCGTTGAGTTCGATCTTGCCCTCGTCAGGTTCGATCTGGCCGAGCACCGAGTTGAACATCGTCGTCTTGCCCGAGCCGTTGGGCCCGATGACGCCGAAGATCTCGCCCGGCATGACCTCGAAGCTCACGCCATCGACTGCCTTGATCGCGCCGTAAGCCTTCCTCAGGCCGGTGACTTTCAACAAGCTCATGTGTGCCCCCTACGGCGCTGCGCGCCGGTCCCCCCTGGGGAGAGCGAGCGCCTTGGGAGCGGCCCGGCGGCGCTCATGACTGCGCTCCCAGCTTGGCGGCGGCGGCACTGCGTGCGGCGTTCGCCTCGCGCGCCAGCCGTTTGGCGCGCAGTTTGTCTGGAATGCTCAGCAAGCCGTCCGGCAGCCACAACATCAGCAGCACGACCGCGGTGCCGAAGACGAACAGGTACCAGCCCTGCGCGAAGCGCAGCCACTCGGGCAGCAGCACGCCCACGGCTGCACCGACCAGCGGGCCGAAGAAGTAGCCGGCGCCGCCGACGACGACCATCAGGTACATCATGATCGACGCGCCGACGGTGAACGGCGCCGGTTCGATGAACTGCACGAGACTCGCGAACAGCGCCCCGGCCACGCCGGCATAGACCGCACCGATAGCAAACGACAGCAGCGTGTAGGCCTGGATGTTGATGCCCAGGCTCTCGGCGCGGATCGGGTTGTCGCGCAGCGAGGTGAAGGCCTTGCCCCACGGCGAGTGCAGCAGCTTCCACAGCAGCGCGCCCATGACCAGCGCCACGCCGAGCACGAAGTAGTAGTAGCCGAGGTTGCTCTCCAGGCTGATACCGAACGGGCTCGGTCGCGCGATGTTGTTGATGC
>JANMHY010000696.1:0-3225 GCA_031375525.1 Burkholderiales bacterium | reverse complement strand
GATCGACGTTGCCCGGCGCGCGGCAAGCCTGCAAGGGCACGGGCTGGCCGGAGGAATCGTCGGTCAAGCCGCTCGACGGAAACGGCCGTGCGCTCGATTGCAGTGCCGCCTTGAGCGCCGCCGGTGTCAGCGTGGCGTTCGCCGACAACATCAGTGCAGCCGTGCCCGAGACGAGCGGTGCCGAGAAGCTGGTGCCGACGCTGATGTTGAAGCTGTCGGTGTACGCCGGGCCGACCGGCCCCAAGGGGCCGCTGTCGACCGTCGTCAGGATCGGGTACAGGCAAGGGTCGTTGTCGCCGACATTGACGCAGTTGCCGCCCGGCGCCGCGATCGCCAGCTCGGGGCCGACATCGGAAAAGCCGACCTTGCTGCCGACATGGCGCACCGCCGCCACGCCGATCACGCCCGGGCAGTTGGCCGGCGAGCTGGCAGCGCGGCCGGCGCTGTTGCCGGCCGCGGCCACGACCACCGCGCCGCGCGCGTTGATCTCGGCGACGGCGCTTTGCTGGGCCGCGCTGCACGGCGCATCGCTGGCGCCCAGGCTGAGGTTGATGACCTTGGCCGGGTTCGGATTGTTCGGCACGCCCGGCACCGTGATGCCGGCGGACCAGCGCATCGCCGCGATGATGTCGCTGGTGTAGCCGAAGCATTTGCCGAGCACGCGCACCGGCATCACCCGCACGTTCCAGCCGGTGCCGGCCATGCCGGCGCCGTTGCCCGTGGCCGCGCCGATGATGCCGCTGACCATCGTGCCGTGCCACGAACTGGGCGAGGCTTCGCAGCCTTCCCAGAACGTCGGATCAGCGTTGATTTCGGATTGCGTCAGCCAGTCGCCGGGGTCGCTCGGGTCGGCATCTCTTGCATCGCGGTCGTTGCTGATCTTCGCGTCGCTGACGAAGTCATAGCCGCCGACCAGCTTGCCGGCGAGGTCGGGGTGAGTCGCCACGCCGGTGTCGAGCACGGCGACGATCACGCTGTCGCTGCCGCGCGTGGTGTCCCAGGCGGTGACGGCGTTGATCGACGACACCACATCAGCAGTTGGCGCACGCAGGTACCATTGGCCCACCGCCGGGCCTTGCGCGCCGCCGGCGCTGAACAAAGTGTCGTTGGGCAGCAGCGTGCGGCGCACGCGGCGGTCGGGCTCGGCATGGGCCACCTCCACATCACGCGACAGTTGTTCGGCCAGCGCCTGCGATGTCATGCCGGCCGGGCCATACATCACCTGCTCGCGCTCGCCGACGGCCGCGCCGCTGCGCAGCGCCAGCCCATGGCGCGCACCGAGCGCGGACGCACGTGCCCCCAAGGCGCGCTCGTGCGTCTGCGCCGGCGCCCCCGCCGATAGCGCGTGAGCGCGCACCACCTAAGCGTCGTCATTGAACTGCACGATCACGCGCGCGGTGCCGGCTGATTCAGGCAAAGGCTGCGGCCGCGGCGGCGTGCGCTCGGCCAAGGCATGGAATGAAGTGGCCACCAACAGGCCGGCAAGGAGGAGAGAAATTCGCATGCCGACAGTCTAGAGGGCAGCGGGCAGGCCATGTTGCCGGGTGTGAAGGCGGTTCACAGCCCGCGCCAGGGACGCCCGCCGTCCAGCCTTCAAGACTTGGTCGGCTGGTGGCCGAACCGAGGAGCTTCATTGCCGCTCGAGACGAGCCAGACGCGGGTGCTGTCGCAACAAGGATCGAAGGTCGTCGGCAGCGGCGTTCGGATAGATGCCGACGATTCTCACGTCGGCGTCGGCAATAACGACGATCGATTCCTTGCCGCTGCGCACGCCGAAGTCCGTGAGGCCGACCATCGCAATGCTTTCGGATTGCTCGTCGCCCGTGATCCATCCCCCCAAACGATGCACCAGCGCGCCGCCGTCTTTGCCGCATTCCTCGAAAACGCACATGGTGGGCAGGCCCTTGGCCACGACGAAGACATAGAAGCGCGACACCGGCACGCGCCGGTACGGATGTGCCGTAGGCTCGCCAGGCCCAAACGGGGCTCGGTCACCGACGCGCAAGGGGCCAAACACGCTCACGCCTTGGGCGCAACAGGCGCTCGCAAGGCCCAACAGCAAGGTGGCGGCCAGTTTCCCGAACACGTCTTTCGCGCCGTCATGGCCAGCGACGCTCAGCGCCCAACCACGCGCACCATCTCCAGCACCTTGTTCGAATAGCCCCACTCGTTGTCGTACCAGGCCACGACTTTGACGAAGGTGCTGTCGAGCATGATGCCGGCCTCGGCGTCGAAGACGCTGGTGCAGGGCTCGCCGCGGAAGTCGGTGGCCACCACCTTGTCTTCGGTGTAGCCGAGCACACCCTTCATGGCGCCTTGCGAGGCGGTCTTCATCGCCGCGCAGATCTGCTCGTAGGTCGTCTCCTTGGCGAGCTCGACGGTGAGGTCGACCACCGAGACGTCCGAGGTCGGCACCCGAAACGCCATGCCGGTCAGCTTCTTGTTCAGCTCGGGGATGACGCGGCCCACCGCCTTGGCCGCGCCGGTGCTGCTCGGGATGATGTTCTCCATGATGCCGCGGCCGCCGCGCCAGTCCTTGTTGCTCGGGCCATCGACGGTTTTCTGCGTCGCCGTGGCGGCGTGCACCGTCGTCATCAGGCCGCGCTTGATGCCGAAGCTGTCGTGCAGCACCTTGGCCACCGGCGCCAGGCAGTTGGTCGTGCACGAGGCGTTGCTGATGATCTTCTCGCCGGCGTACTGGGTGTGGTTGACGCCGTAGACGAACATCGGCGTGTCGTCTTTCGACGGCGCGCTCTGGATGACCTTCTTCGCGCCGGCGTCGAGGTGCTTCTGGCAGGTCTCGAGCGTCAGGAACAGGCCCGTGCTTTCGATGACCACGTCGGCGCCGACGTCGCCCCACTTCAGCGCCGCCGGATCCTTCTCGGCGGTGAGGCGAATCTTCTTTCCATTGACGATCAGCGTGCCGCCCTCGACCGCGATCTCGCCCTTGAAGCGGCCGTGCACGCTGTCGTACTTCAGCATGTAGGCCAGGTAATCCGGCTCCAGGAGATCGTTGATGGCAACGATCTGGATGTCGCTGCTGAAGTTCTGCACCGCCGCGCGAAACACCATGCGCCCGATTCGGCCGAAGCCGTTGATGCCTACCTTGATCGTCATGTCAGGACTCCGTCGTAGAAATGAAAAGAGATCAGGCGCGACAACCGAGCTGGCCCTTGGACTTGTTCTCGAAGTAGCCCAGCGGCGCCGGGCACTCGGGCTTGGCCG
>JANMHY010000692.1:0-5307 GCA_031375525.1 Burkholderiales bacterium | reverse complement strand
CGCTACTACAACATCATCTACGACGCCGTCGATGAGATCAAAGCGGCGATGACCGGCATGCTGGCGCCGGAGCAGAAGGAAGAAGTCATCGGCACGGCCGAGATCCGCACCGTGTTCATCGCCAGCAAGATCGGCACGATTGCGGGATCGATGGTCACGGCTGGCCGCGTCACGCGCAACGCGCGCTTCCGCCTGCTGCGCGACAACGTGGTCATCTTCACCGGCGAGGTCGATTCACTCAAGCGCATGAAGGACGATGTGCGTGAGGTGGCCGAGGGCTTCGAGTGCGGTATCAAGCTCAAGAACATCACCGACATCAAAGAGGGCGACCACTTGGAATTCTTCGAAGTCAAGGAAGTCGCCCGAACCCTCTAGGACGAGGCTTTCGTTCACTGCACCCAGAAAGCCCCGTCCGAACAGACGGGGCTTTTTGCTTGAGGGCTGTTCATCATGACCAAACACAAACGCTCCATCCCCAACCGCAGCTTCCGCGTCGCCGACCAGATCCAGCGCGATCTGGCCGAGCTGATCCGCGAGCTGAAGGATCCGCGCATCGGCATGGTCACGATCACTGGCGTCGACGTTACGCCGGACTACGCCCACGCCACGGTTCGCTTCTCGCTGCTGGTCGGCGACACCACCGAATGTGAGACGGCGTTGAACGAAGCCGCGGGTTTTGTGCGCAATGGTTTGTTCAAGCGCTTGTCGATTCATACGGTGCCGACGCTGCACTTTCAGTTCGACCGCACGACCGAGCGCGCCGCTGAGCTGAGTGCGCTGATCCGTGACGCCAACGCCACACGGGCGAAGGAAGACTGATGAGCCGCCGCGCCCTGCATGGAGTACTGCTGCTCGACAAGCCGATCGGGCTGTCGAGCAACGACGCCTTGCAGAAAGCCAAGCGCTTGCTCAACGCCGAGAAGGCCGGCCACACGGGCACGCTGGATCCGCTCGCATCGGGGCTGTTGCCGCTGTGCTTCGGCGCGGCCACCAAGTTCTCGCAAGTCAGCCTCGACGCCGACAAGCGCTACACGGCGACGCTGCATCTCGGCGTGACGACGAGCACTGGCGATCTGGAAGGCGATGTCGTCGAGCGCCGCGACGTCGCTGTCGATCGCGTTGCGATCGACGCTGCCATCGCGCGCTTCACCGGCGCCATCGACCAGATGCCGCCGATGCACTCGGCGCTGAAGCACCAGGGCCGCGCGCTCTACGAGTACGCGCGCGAGGGCATCGAGATCGAGCGCGCCGCGCGGCACATCACGATCCACGAGATCACGCTGATCGAGTGGCAGGAGCACACGCTCGTGCTCGACGTGCTGTGCAGCAAGGGCACCTATGTGCGCACGCTGGCCGAAGACATCGGCGCGGCCCTCGGCTGTGGCGCGCACTTGTCCGCGCTGCGCCGCACTGCGAGTGGCCCGCTGACGATCGATGCCGCGATCACCCTCGAAGCCTTGGCCGCGCTGACCGACACCGAGCGCGACGCACACCTGCTGCCCCCCGACGCGCTGCTCGCCGAGTGGCCCGAACACCGCCTGCCTGCGCACGAAGCCGCGCGTTTTCTCACCGGCCTGCGCCGCCGCGTCAACGCCCCCGATGCGCCGCGCATTCGCGTCTATGGCCCCGAGCCCCTTGCGCTGCTCGGCTCCGCCCACATCACCGCTGGTGAATTGATCCCCGATCGGCTGCTGTCGCCGCTGGAAATTGAAAGCCTGTTATGAACCTGCAAATCCGCAACATCGCCATCATTGCCCACGTCGATCACGGCAAGACGACGATGGTCGATCAACTGCTGCGCCAGTCCGGCACTTTCCGTGAGAACGAGAAGCTCACCGAGCGCGTGATGGACAGCAATGACCTCGAGCGCGAGCGCGGCATCACGATCCTGGCCAAGAACTGCGCGGTGAAGTGGAAGGGCACGCATATCAACATCGTCGACACCCCTGGCCATGCCGACTTCGGCGGCGAGGTCGAGCGTGTGCTGTCGATGGTCGATGGTGTGCTGCTGCTGGTCGATGCCGTCGAAGGCCCGATGCCGCAAACGCGCTTCGTCACCAAGAAGGCGTTGGCCCTCGGCCTGAAACCAATCGTCGTCGTCAACAAAGTCGATCGCCCGGGCTCGCGGCCCGACTACGTGATCAACGCAACCTTCGATCTCTTCGACAAGCTGCACGCCACGGAGGACCAGCTCGACTTCCCGGTGATCTTCGCCTCGGGCCTGAACGGCTGGGCCTCGCGCACGCAAGGCGAGATCGGAACCGACCTGGCGCCGCTGTTCGACGCGGTGGTCGAACATGTGCCGCCGCATGAAGGCAGCGAGACGGAGCCGCTGCAGTTGCAGATCTGCTCGCTCGACTATTCGAGCTACGTTGGCCGCATCGGCATCGGCCGCGTGCACAGCGGCATCCTGAAGCCGATGATGGATGTGGCCGTGTACGAAGGCCCCGACAGCACGCCGCGCAAGGCCCGCGTCAACCAGGTGCTCAAGTTCGAAGGCCTGGTGCGCATGCCGGCCGAGAGCGCCGGGCCCGGCGACATCGTGCTCGTCAACGGCATCGAAGACATCGGCGTCGGCGTCACGCTGACCGACATCGAGAACCCACGCCCGCTGCCGATGTTGAAGATCGACGAGCCGACGCTGACGATGAACTTCTGCGTCAACACCTCGCCGCTGGCCGGCCGCGAAGGCAAGTTCGTCACCAGCCGCCAGATCTGGGAGCGGCTGCAGCGCGAGCTGCAAAGTAACGTCGCGTTGAAAGTCAAAGAGACCGACGAAGACGGCATCTTCGAAGTCTCCGGCCGCGGCGAGCTGCACCTGACGATCCTCTTGGAGAACATGCGTCGCGAGGGCTATGAGTTGGCCGTCAGCAAACCGCGCGTCGTGCTGCACGAGGTCGATGGCGAGAAACACGAGCCGATCGAACTCGTCACCGCCGACGTCGAAGACAGCCACCAGGGCGGCGTCATGCAGGCCTTGGGCGAGCGCAAGGCCGAACTCGTCAACATGGAAACCGACGGCATGGGCCGTGTGCGCCTCGAGTACCGCATTCCGGCGCGAGGGCTGATCGGCTTTTCCAACGAGTTCATGAACCTGACGCGCGGCACCGGTCTCATCAGCAACATCTTCGACGGCTACGAGGCCTTCAAGGGCGAGATTGCCGGCCGCAAGAACGGCGTGCTGATCAGCCAGGACGACGGCGAGATCGTGACCTACGCGCTGGGCAAGTTGGACGACCGCGGGCGCATGTTCGTCAAGGCCGGCGACCCGGTGTACGAGGGCATGCTGGTCGGCATCCACAACCGCGACAACGATCTCGTCGTCAACGCGGTGCGCGCCAAGCAGCTCACCAACTTCCGCGTCAGCGGCAAGGAAGACGCGATCAAGATCACGCCGGCGATCGAGCTCTCGCTCGAGTACGCGGTGGAGTTCATCGAGGACGACGAGCTGGTGGAGATCACACCAAAATCGATTCGGCTTCGCAAGCGTTATCTGAAGGAACACGACCGCAAGCGGGCTTCACGCGAAGCTGCATGACAGGTCTGTCCCACGGCCGCGCCGTCGCGCTGATGGTGCTGGCCACGTTGATGTGGAGCATCGCCGGTGTGGTGACACGCTGGCTCGACAGCGCGCAGAGCTTCGAGGTCACTTTCTGGCGCAGCGCGTTCAATGCGCTCGCGCTGATCGCCTTGCTCAGTGTCATGCGCGGACCCGCCACGCTGCTGCAATCGCTGCGCCGCGGCGGTAAGGCGCTGTGGTTGTCGGGTGTGTGCTGGTCGGTGAT
Source organism: Burkholderiales bacterium (assembly GCA_031375525.1). GTDB lineage: Bacteria > Pseudomonadota > Gammaproteobacteria > Burkholderiales > Burkholderiaceae_C > CADEEN01. Next base: position 1,522 of record JANMHY010000692.1, on the reverse strand, counting down.
GTTCACCGCCTTCATGCTCGCCATCACCCTGACCACCGTGGCCAATGTGCTGGTGACGATGGCGCTGGCGCCGCTGCTGACGGCGTTGATGGCGCGCTTCGCGCTCGGTCACCGACTGGCGCGCCGCACCTGGGCGGCGATCGCACTGGCCGGCGCAGGCATCGCATGGATGTACGGGCAAGAACTGCAAGGCGGCCGGCATCTGCTGGGCACGGTGGTCGCGCTCGCGGTGCCGATCGCCGCGGCGATCAACTGGACCGTGATCCAGAGCCTGCGCGGCAAGAGCGAAGCGCCGGACATGCTGCCTGCGGTGCTGATCGGCGCATTGATCTCGGCAACGCTGACGTTGCCGATGGCATGGCCGCTGCACGCGTCGCTGCATGACGTCGGCTGGCTGGCGCTACTGGGCGTATTTCAGTTGGCGATTCCGTGCCTGATGTCGGTCGTCGTCGCGCGCACGTTGCCGGCACCCGAGATCTCGCTGCTGGCGCTGCTCGAAGTCGTGTTCGGTGTCGCCTGGGCCTGGCTCGGCGCGAATGAGACACCGACGATGGCGGTGCTCGGCGGCGGTGCGCTCGTGCTGGTGGCGCTGGCGGGCAATGAGCTGCTTTCCATAGGGTCAACACGCAAACCGGCAGAGCGATCGCGCGCCTAGCATCGACCGGATGAAACGCCTGTCCGGCCTCGATGCCACCTTCCTGCACCTCGAGACGCCCGAGACGCCGATGCATGTTGGCGCGCTGCACATCTTCGAGCTGCCCAAGGGCTTCAAAGGCAAGTTCGTCACCGCGCTGCGCAAGCACATGACCGAGCGCCTGCCGCTCGTGCCGCCGCTGCGCCGCCGCTTGTGGATGATGCCGATGAACATCACCAACCCGGTCTGGGTCGATGCCGATCCCGACATGGCCAAGCACATCGCCCTACACAAGTTGCCACCGCGCACGCGCGACGGCATGGCGGCGCTGGAGAAGCTGGTCGGCAAGCTGCACGTGCAGTTGATCGACCGCCGCCGGCCGCTGTGGAAGTTCCATGTCATCGAAGGCCTGTCGCCTGCGGCCGACGGCAGCAAGCGCGTGGCGATGTACACGCAACTGCACCATGCCGCCGTCGATGGCCAGGCCGCTGTCGCACTGGCCAACGCGATCCTCGATCTGACGCCGCAGCCCGAAGCGCGGGATATCAAAGCCTCGTCGCGCGAGAAACGCTTCAAGTTGTCGATGGTCGAGATGATTTCCGGCGCGATCACGAGCGAGGTGCAGCAGATCACGCAGCTCATCCGCTCGCTGCCCGAAACGGCGGGATCGCTCGGCAGTGCGGCCGGCCGCATGGCCGCGCGCAGCGCACTGATCTCCGGCCGCAAGAAGACCGGCAGCCTCGGCCTGGCGCCGCGCATGGCGCTCAACGAGCCGGTGACCGCAGCGCGCGCGTTCGCCGCCGTCACGCTGCCGCTGCCGGAACTCAAGGCGCTCGGCAAGGCGCATGAGGCCACGCTCAACGACGTCGTGCTCTGGCTGTGCAGCAC
>JANMHY010000661.1:0-3255 GCA_031375525.1 Burkholderiales bacterium | reverse complement strand
GTTCTGGCGCTGTTTGAACTTCGATCTGTTCATGCTCGACTACCGCGGCTACGGCAAGAGCAGTGGCCGCATCGAGAGCCAGGCGCAACTCGAAGCCGATGTGCGCGCGGCCTGGGCGAGCATCGCGCCGCGCTATGCGGGCCTGCGCCGTGTTGTCTTCGGACGCTCACTCGGCAGCGCGCTCGCCGCCGCGCTGGCGGCTGAAGTGCAGCCCGAACTGACCGTGCTCGTCAGCCCCTACGAAAGCATGGCCGCACTCGCCGCCGAGCACTACCGCTGGGTGCCGCAGGCGCTGCTGCGCTACCCGCTGCACACCGATCGAGCCTTGGCGCGCGTCAAGTCACCGTTGCTGCTGATTCACGGTGAACAAGACACGCTGATCGAGCCACAGCACAGCGCGCGGCTGCTGAGCGTGGCGCCGCACGCCGAGCGTGTGCTGATCGCAGGCGCGGGCCACAACGACTTGCAACAGTTTCCGGCGTACCTGGAGGCGCTCGCTGCGCGGCTTCGTTAGAGCGCGCCGCGGCACCCCGGCGCGCCGCAGCGGCAGGGCAGTTTGCCGTCGTGGTGCGTCTCGCCGTAGTCCACGGTGAGTTCTTCACCGGCCGCGATCACGCGCAACGCATAGAACTCGACGCGGCCGTTGTCGATGCACAGCCGTGCGTTCGGCTGGCAACTGTGGTTCGTGAAGCGCATCGGGTCGCTGGACTTCGTGAAGTCGATCGCCCGTCGCGCCGACAGCTCGACGATCATGATGCGTTCGTGCCGAGTGGCGCGGATGCGCGCTTCTTCGACGCTGATCGCCTCGCCGCGGATCTCGCCGATCTTCACCCGCGCCGGGATGCCTTCGGCGGCGAACACGCCGTGGCCGTCGATCGGGCTGGCCTGCACATCGACGGCGTACTTCTGGTACGCCCGGCGCTCAATTGCCGGTGAGGTCATGCACGTAGGGCGGGGGGTACAGGCCGGCGCGGCCGAGGAAGGCGCCGTCGGCTTTGCGCTCGACCGCCCACATGCTGACGCCGCACAGCGACCATTGGCCATTGAAGGTGCTCACGCGCCGGACTTCGGCAACTCGACGCGCGGCAGCGGCTTCCAGCCACGGGCGCGATGCTCCGCGGTGACGAAGGTGCGGATGCCGCCGCGCACGAACCAGTCGGCGTGGATGCGCGCGAAGCGCGGTTTCATCGCTGCCACCAGATCGCTCAGGATCGTGTTCGTCACCTTCTCGTGAAACGCGCCTTCGTTGCGAAAGCTCCAGAAGTACTGCTTCAGGCTCTTCGTCTCGACGCAGTGCTTGTCGGCGATGTACTCGATCGTGAAGTGCGCAAAGTCGGGCTGGCCGGTGAGCGGGCACAGGCAGGTGAACTCGGGCACGTCGAAGCGGATCACGTAGTCGCGCTCGGGCGCGGGGTTCGGGAAGATGTCGAGCTGTTTGCTCGGCGCCGACGGCGGCGCGGCGGGTTTGGCGCGCTGGGAGACTCTGAGTTTGGGCATGGCGGCGACCCATCGATGGGGCCGCGATGCTAGCTCAGCCCAACCAACCAAAGGCTTGCTGCAACCAGCCGCGCGAGCTCGGTGGCGCCACCGGCGCCAACGCCGCCGCCAACTCGCTGACCTTGGCGGCGGTTTGTCGTGGTGCCGGCGTGACGCGCACCGGCACCGGCGCGACGCGGCCTTCGGCGTCCACCTTCGGGCCGGACTTGAGCTCGCTCACCAGCCCCAGTGCAGCGGCCTGCGAGGGCGTGGCCAGCTCGCGGCTGACCCACAGCGGATCGAGCCAGTTGAGGATTGCGCTCCACTGATCACGATCGGCCTGCGACTGCGCGACAGGCAGATCAAAAATCGTCAAGCCGCGTTCGATGCAGCGCACATACAGCTTGGTGTCGCGCAGCACCCCGAGCAAGGGCAGGCCGATCGCCAGCGCCCACGCTTGCAAGGCGTCCTGCGAGCGCGTGCGCGTGTCGATGCGCATGCCCACCGCTGCCACGCGGCAACGGCCGCTGGCCACGCGCGGGTGGTGTTGCAGCTCGGCCCAGCACTGCGCGGCGGCGTCGCGGTCGAAGGCCGAGTCGCAAACCGGGATGACGATGGCATCGGCGCACAACACAGTGCGCACGAGTTCATGGCCATGCAGTCCCGCCGGCGTGTCGAGCACGACATGTGTGACGTTGGCCGGCGGGCGCAAGATCTTGCTGGAGTCGACGATCCAGCTGACGATCTGCGCTTTGGTGGCCAGCGGCTCGGTGGCGCGGCGGCGCAGCCAGACCAATGTGGACTTCTGGCGATCAGCGTCGCCGAGCATCACCGGCAGGCCGAGGCTGGCGCCGTGACCGGCGAGGTGGGTGGCCAGCGTGCTCTTGCCGCTGCCGCCCTTGGGGTTGACGACGGCGATGACGGGCATGGTGGTTGTGGGTGCGTGCGCAACTCGTGACGGAAATTCATTGTCTGGGGGCTCGTCGCCGACGCGGCGCGGCGGATTGCACGGGCGCGGCGCGGGTGTGAGGACGAGATGGTTTCAACCCGTTTCGCGCGGGCGCCGTGCGAGGCGGCTGGCGAGGAGCCCGCTGCTATCATCGATGTCAATGCGCGCACCCGCCGGTGGCGCATTTTTCATTAAGAATCAAATACTTAGCTCGGGTCCGCGATGCGCCTCACGTCGATCAAGCTCTCTGGTTTCAAGTCCTTCGCCGAACCCACGACGTTTCAGCTGCCCGGCCAGTTGGTCGGCGTGGTCGGGCCCAACGGCTGCGGCAAGAGCAACATCATCGATGCCGTGCGCTGGGTGCTCGGTGAGAGCAAAGCCAGCGAGTTGCGCGGCGAGTCGATGCAGGACGTGATCTTCAACGGCAGCGGCCAGCGCAAACCGGCCAGCCGCGCATCGGTGGAGCTGGTGTTCGACAACACGCTGGCGCGTGCCGGCGGGCAGTGGAACCAGTTTTCCGACATCGCCGTCAAGCGCGTGCTGACGCGCGACGGCACGTCGAGCTACTACATCAACAACCAGCCGGTGCGCCGCCGCGACGTGCAGGACGTGTTCCTCGGCACCGGCCTGGGGCCCCGCGCCTACGCGATCATCGGCCAGGGCACGATCAGCCGCATCATCGAGAGCAAGCCCGAAGAGCTGCGCATGTTCTTGGAAGAAGCCGCCGGCGTTTCCAAATATAAAGAGCGCCGCCGCGAAACCGAGAGCCGGTTGAAGGACACGCGCGAAAACCTGGTGCGCGTCGAAGACATCCTGCGCGAACTCAACAC
>JANMHY010000647.1:0-6325 GCA_031375525.1 Burkholderiales bacterium | reverse complement strand
CGGCCAAGGAGGGCGCCGAGGTCGGCGGGCATGTGCTGTCCGGGCACATCGACTTCAAGGCGACGATCGCGCAGGTCCGCGAACCCGAGAACAACCGCGTGCTGCGCATCGCCGTGCCCGCGCCGTGGATGCGCTATGTCTTCGCCAAGGGCTACATCGCCGTCAACGGCGCCAGCCTCACGGTCGCCGAAGCACAGCGCGAAGCGGGTGACGCCGGCTGGTTCGAAGTCTGGCTGATTCCCGAGACGCTGCGCATGACGACATTTGCGCACGCCCGCGAAGGCGATGCGCTGAACATCGAGATCGAGCGTCAGACGCAGGTCATTGTCGACACGGTGCGGGCAGCGGTGGACGAACAGCTCGCGCCGTACCGAGCCATGCTCGACAAGCTCAGGCCGAGCTGATCGTGTTGACCGGCGACGCGAAGTAGTCGCGCACGACGGCGGCCAGTTGCTGTGCGCGTCGCCCGCTGAACAGCACCAGCTCGCTGTCGGGCAGGGCTCGAGTCAGAACGTTCTCGGCACGCATGGCGCCGGGCCGTTCTGGCAAGGCAGCGACGGCAGCCGCGTCGTCGGCAAGGTCAAGTCCCGCGCCGATGAGAGCAACGCGGCAGCCGACATTCCGTGGTTGTTGCTGACGACGACGGCGCGTGCCGTACGTTGCCGACTACGTGTTCTTCGTCGGCGCGTAGCAGCGAATCGGTTCAGTTTTTTGCCGACCCGGTGGCGATGGCGGCACGGAACTCGCGCAACTTGGCTTTGAGTTTGCGCGCGTTGTCGTTGCCCATGCGCAGCAGCATCTTCGAGCCCGCTGGCAGGGCTTCGAGTTGCGGGTCGGCGAACTCGTAGCGCGTCCACGGTTGCGTCGAGGCCACTTCGCCTTTGACGTTGGTCAGGCGCACCGCGAGCGGACCGGCCGGCTCGGGGGTGGCGAGCAGTTGATCGATGACGGCGACGACGCGGTCGTTGAAGTAGGCACGCGGGTAGCCGAGCTCCTTGTAGGCGGCCTGGAACAGCGGGTAGTTCTGTTTGTACAGTGCAGCGGCGCGCGCGGTGTCGAGCGATTCTGCGAACGCCACGAAGGCGCTGTAGCGCACGCTGTTGGCCGGCGCGACGGCCTCCTTGTCGCCGTCGCGCTGCACCGTGAACTTGCCGGCCATCGGGTTGACCGGCCACAGCCGCGGCGCGGCATGTGTGCGGCCGAGGTTGTCGATCGTGACCACGGCGCGGCGCACGAAGTCGTCGCGCCGCACCATCGACGCGCCGGGCTTGTTGCCGAGCAGCGCGCCGAGGGCTTGGGCAATCACGCCTTCGGACTGGTCGAGCGTGCGTGGCGCCTCGGCGGCGGTGGCCGCGGGCACGTCGATCGGGTGCTGGATCGGCGGCTGCGAGGCGGCGGGTGCGGGCGCTGCGGCCACGGGGGCGGGCTCGGTGGCCGCCGTCGACAGCGGCGGCAGCTTGGGCTGGTGCTGCTGCCACCAATACCAGCCGCCACCCAAGGCGAGCGCGATCAGCACGGCTGCCGCGGCGACGGCGCCACGGTTGATGCCGCCGCCGTTGGGGGAGTACCGCGGCTCTGCGGAGCCGGCCGCGCGCTCGGGTGCGTTGAAGTCGTTCATGCGGCATGGTAGGCATGCGCATGCCCCGCGTCACGTGGATTTGGTGAGTCCTTGTGAACCGGTTGCACGTGCTCAGTACGCCGCCAGCGCCGGATGCTGGCGTGCAATCCAGGCGCGCAGCGGGTCGTCCGCGGCCATCAACGCGAAGTCCGCGAAGTCGAAGCCGGGCGCCACCATGCACGCGGCCAGGCTGTAGCCGCCGCGGCTGTGCGCGGCCTGCCACACGCCCGCGGGCACGGTGTGCTGCGGCGCGGTGCTCGCAGAGACCGGGCCGAGCGCGATCGTGTGTGCGCTCGGCTGGGCGGCTTCGAGCAGGTGCAGCTCGATCGACGCGCCTTCGAGGTGGCACCAGACTTCGTCGGACAGCACGCGGTGCCAACGGCTGATCGCACCTGCGGGCAGCAGGAAGTAAATAGAGGTCAGTGCGGCGCGACGCGACCGGCCGTCGAGCGCATCGACCGTGGACGACGAGCGGTGCACCTCGGCGTAGAAGCCGCCCTCGGGGTGAGGGCGCAGGTGCAGCCGCTCGATCAGCTCGGCCGCTCTCGCGTTCACGCGGCGAGAAGCTGTCTGAGCACGAACGGCAGGATGCCGCCGTGTTTGTAGTAGTCGACTTCGATCGCCGTGTCGATGCGCAGCGTCACCGTCACATCGCGCTTCGAACCGTCGGCCTTGGTGATCACGAGCCTGGCGTCGGTCTGCGGCTTGACTTCGGCGCCGAGCACGACGTCGATGGTTTCATCGCCGGTGATGCCGAGCGATTCCCACGAGTCGCCGCTCTTGAACTGCAGCGGCAACACGCCCATGCCGATCAGGTTGCTGCGGTGGATGCGCTCGAAGCTCTTGGCGACGACGGCCTTGATGCCGAGCAGTTGCGTGCCCTTGGCCGCCCAGTCGCGCGACGAGCCCGTGCCGTACTCCTCGCCGGCAAAGACGACGGTGGGGGTGCCCTCCTTCTGGTAGGCCATCGCGGCGTCGTAGATCGCCATCTTCTGGCCGCCCTTCAACGTGTAGCCGCCTTCCTCGCGTGAGCCGTCGGCCTTGGCGGGCAGCATCAGGTTCTTGACGCGCACGTTGGCAAAGGTGCCGCGCATCATCACGTCGTGGTTGCCGCGGCGCGCGCCGTAGCTGTTGAAGTCGGCTTTCAACACACCGTTGTCGGTGAGGAACTTGCCGGCAGGCGTGGTTTCCTTGAACGAGCCGGCGGGGCTGATGTGGTCGGTCGTGATCGAGTCGCCGAACAGCGCCATCACCTTCGCGCCCTGCACGCCCGAGACCAGCGCCTTGGGCGTCATCGTGAAGCCATCGAAGAACGGCGGCTGTGCGATGTAGGTGCTCTTCGGCCAGTCATAGACCTGGCCCTTGGTGCCCTTGACCTTGTCCCACAGCTTGCCCGGCGCGGTCTTGACCTTGGCGTAGTTGGCCTGGAAGGCTTTCGGGTCCATCGCCAGTTTCATCAGCGCATAGACCTCGTCGGAGGACGGCCAGATGTCGCCAAGGTAGATGTCTTTGCCGCCCTTGCCCTTGCCGACGGGCTGCGTCATCAGGTCGCGCGTCACGTTGCCGGCGATCGCATAGGCGACGACGAGCGGCGGGCTGGCGAGGAAGTTGGCCTTGAGGTTCGGGTGGATGCGGGCTTCGAAGTTGCGGTTGCCCGAGAGCACGGCGGCGCAAATCAGATCGTTGTCGATGATCAGCTTGTTGAGTTCCGGGGTCAGGTCTCCCGCATTGCCGATGCAGGTCGTGCAGCCATAGGCGGCGACCGCGAAGCCGAGCTTCTCCAAGTAGGGCAGCAGGCCGGCCTTGGTCAGGTACTCGGTGACGATGCGCGAGCCCGGCGCCAGCGAGGTCTTGATGTGCGGCTGCACTTTCAAGCCGGCTTCGACGGCCTTCTTCGCCAGCAGGCCGGCGGCGAGCAGCACGCCGGGGTTGCTGGTGTTGGTGCAGCTGGTGATGGCGGCGATCAGGATGTCGCCGTTCTTTACGCCCAAGCCGCTGTCGGTGGTGAAGGTCTTGCCGAGTTTGTCCGCCGGCTGGTTGAAGCCGTTGTCGGCCGTCGGCTGGGAGAACAGCTCGCTGAATTTTTTGGCGAGGTGCGTGATCTCGATGCGGTCCTGCGGGCGCTTCGGGCCGGCGAGGCTGGGTGCGACGGTCGACAGGTCGAGTTTGACGACGCTCGTGAAGTCGATCTCGCCGGCCATCGGCACGCCGAACATTTTCTGCGCCTTGAAGTAGGCCTCGAAGTTGTCGATCTCTTCCTTCGTGCGCCCCGTGCCCTTGAAGTATTCGACCGTGCGCTCGTCGACCGGGAAGAAGCCCATCGTCGCGCCGTATTCGGGCGCCATGTTGGCGATCGTCGCGCGGTCGGGCAGGGCCAGCGTCTTCGTGCCGGGGCCGAAGAACTCGACGAACTTGCCGACGACCTTGTGCTTGCGCAGGATCTCGGTGACCGTCAAGACCAAATCGGTGGCGGTGACGCCTTCGCGCAGCTTGCCGGTGAGCTCGAAGCCGACCACGTCGGGCGTCAGGAAGTACACCGGCTGGCCGAGCATGCCGGCCTCGGCCTCGATGCCGCCGACGCCCCAGCCGACAACGCCGATGCCGTTGATCATCGTCGTGTGGCTGTCGGTGCCGACCAGCGAGTCCGGATAGAACACACCGTCCTTGCTCTTGTGCACGCCGCGCGCCAGGTACTCGAGGTTGACCTGGTGCACGATGCCGAAGCCCGGCGGCACGACGCCGAAGGTGTCGAAGGCCTGCATGCCCCACTTCATGAACTCGTAGCGCTCCTGGTTGCGCGAGAACTCGAGCTTCATGTTCAGGTCGAGCGCGTTCTTGTTGCCGTAGTGATCGATCATCACGCTGTGATCGACGACGAGATCGACCGGCACCAGCGGCTCGATCGTTTTCGGATTCTTGCCCAGGCTTTGCGCCACGTTGCGCATCGCCGCCAGATCGGCCAGCAGCGGCACGCCGGTGAAATCCTGCAGCACGACGCGGGCGACGACGAACGGAATCTCGTCGCTGCGATCCGCATTCGGCTTCCAGTTGGCGACCTGCTTCACATGCTCGGCCGTCACTTTCTTGCCGTCGCAGTTGCGCAGCACGCTCTCGAGCACGATGCGCATCGAGTGCGGCAGGCGGTTGACGTTGGGGAACTGCTTGGCCAGTTCGGGCAGCGAGAAGTAGCTGGTCTTCTTGCTGGACATTCCAAAGGGTTTTTGCGTGGTTGCGAAGGCGTGGCCCATTCGTGTTCTCCAGAAAAAGTTGCTGCCGATTATGCGGCGCGCGTGCGCACTGAGCACAATACGGGCCATGTTGCTGGGATGCATTGCCGACGACTTCACCGGCGCCACCGATCTGGCGAACAACCTGGTGCGCGCGGGCATGCGCGTGGTGCAGACCATCGGCGTGCCGGATCGGCCGATCGATGGCGAGGCCGACGCGGTGGTGGTGTCGCTGAAGTCGCGCACGATCCTGCCCGCGCTGGCGGTCGAGCAGTCGCTGGCCGCGCTGCGCTGGTTGCTGGCGCAGGGCGCCGCGCAGATCTACTTCAAGGTCTGCTCGACTTTCGATTCCACCGGGCGCGGCAACATCGGGCCCGTGGCCGAAGCGCTGCTGCATGCGCTCGGCGCCGCTTTCGCCCCGGTCTGCCCCGCGTTCCCCGAGACCGGCCGCACCGTGTTCTTCGGCCACCTGTTCGTCGGCGACATGCTGCTCTCAGACAGCGGCATGCGCCACCATCCGCTGACGCCGATGACCGACGCCAGCCTGGTGCGCGTGATGCAGCGCCAAAGCCAGGGCCGCGTCGGGTTGATCGACCACCGCCGCGTGCACGCCGGCGCCGCAGCCATCGGCGAGGCGATGCGTGAATTGCAAGCCGCGGGGCATCGCTTCGCGATCGTCGACGCTATCGACAACGGCGACCTGATCGCCATGGGCCGCGCCTTCGCCGCGTCGCCGCTGATCGTCGCCGGCTCGGGCGTGGCGATCGGCCTGCCGGCCAATCACGGCCTCAAACCCTCGACCGCCGCGGCCACGCTGCCGCCGCCACGCGGCACACGCGCCATCGTCTCGGGAAGCTGTTCGGTGGCCACCAACGCGCAGGTGCGGCACTTCATCGACGCCGGCGGGCAGGCGTTTCGCATCGACCCGCTGTCGATCGCGCGCGGCGACGACGTGCCCGCCGCGGCGCTGGCCTGGGCGCAGACGCGGCTGTCCGCGTCGCAGCCGCTCCTGTTCTACGCCACCGCCGAGGCCTCGTCGGTCGCGGCGGTGCAGGCGCAGCTCGGCGTGGCGCAGGCCGGCGAGGCGGTGGAGCGTGTGCTGTCGTCGATCGCGCGCGGCCTGGTCGAGCGCGGCGTGCGCCAGCTCGTGGTGGCCGGCGGCGAGACCTCGGGTGCCTGCGTGCAGGCCCTGGGCATCGAGCGCCTGCGCATCGGGCCGCAGATCGCGCCCGGTGTGCCGTGGTGTCACGCGGCGTGCCCGGCGGCAGGCGACGACGGCCTGCACATCGCGCTGAAGTCGGGCAACTTCGGCGCCGCCGATTTCTTTCTCGGCGCGTTCGACGTGCTGCCGGTGTGACGGGTTGTTCAAGGCTCAGGCTTTCGGAACGATGACCTTGAGTCCCTTGAAGTAGTCGCGGAAGAAGCCAGCGTCGCGGGTGATGAGGCCGGTGCACTGAAGCAAGGCATGCGCGCCGATCAG
>JANMHY010000646.1:0-17746 GCA_031375525.1 Burkholderiales bacterium | reverse complement strand
CAATCAAGCAGGCGACAAGTCAAGCCTGATGACCATAGCGAGGTGGTCCCACTCCTTCCCATCCCGAACAGGACAGTGAAACGCCTCTGCGCCGATGATAGTGCGGGTTCCCGTGTGAAAGTAGGACATTGTCAGGCTATTATCCAGAGAAGCCCGGCCAGAAATGGTCGGGCCTTTCGCTTTTCTGGGGTCACCTGAATATCAGTGCCCTCGCAGTTCGCGGCGAAGGATCTTGCCGACATTGCTCTTCGGTAAATCGTCGCGGAACTCGATCGACTGTGGCCGCTTGTATGCCGTGAAGTTGGATCGACAGTAACCGGTCACATCTTCTTCACTGAGAGCGCTGTCCCGTTTGACGACGAACAGCTTGACCGCTTCGCCGGACTTGGCGTCCGGCACGCCGATGGCAGCGCACTCGAGGACACCCGGGTGCAGATTGACCACCTGTTCGATTTCGGTCGGGTACACGTTGAATCCGGACACGAGGATCATGTCCTTCTTGCGATCGACGATTCTCACGTAGCCCCGCTCGTCCATCACCCCGACATCGCCGGACTTGAAGAAGCCATCGGCGGTCATTACTTTTTCCGTCTCGTCGGGCCGCTGCCAGTAGCCGGCCATCACCTGCGGACCGCGGATGCAAATCTCCCCTGACATCCCCGTTTGCACGTCGATGCCGTCATCGTCACGGATGACGATCTCGGTCGAGGAGATCGGCACACCGATCGTGCCGCTGAAAGAGCGGCTGTCCACGCGGTTCGACGTCGCCACGGGCGAGGTTTCTGAAAGCCCGTAGCCCTCGACGATGGGACAGCCCGTGATCTTGAGCCACTGCTTGGCCGTTGCTTCCTGCACGGCCATGCCCCCGCCGTTGGAGACGACCAGCCCCGAAAAGTCGAGCCGCGCGAACGACACGTCATTGGCCAGGGCGTTGAACAAGGTGTTCACCGCGGGGAACATGTTCACCCGAAAGTCCTGCAGCGTGCGCACGAGCCCGGCGATGTCGCGCGGATTCGGAATCAACACGTTCAACATGCCCAGCCGCGCGCCCATCAAGTAGCAGATCGTCAGCGCGAAGATGTGGTACATCGGCAGCGCGCAGACCACGGTCAGCTGCGAGCCTGCTACTTTGTCGAGCATCGGCTTGAACCAGGCCTCGGTCTGAATGATGTTGGCGACGACATTGCGATGAAGCAGGGTCGCGCCCTTCGAGACGCCCGTGGTGCCTCCGGTGTATTGCAGGAAGGCCACGTCATCGGCTTGGAGTTCGACGCGCCGCAGCGACAGCCGCGAGCCCTGCTCGCACGCGTCTGCGAAACGCGTGACCGTGCGCGCCTCACCGAGCGGCAGCCGGTACTCCGGCACCATCTTCTTCAAATGCCGGACCGCGAAGTTGACGAAGCGGCCCTTCCAGAAACCCAGCAGGTCACCCATGCCCGCGAGCACCACATGCCGTACGCTGGTGCGCTCGATCACCTCACCCAGCGTCACCGCAAAGTTCTCCAAGACAACGATCGCCTGCGCGCCGGAATCATTGAGCTGGTGCTCCAGTTCGCGCGGCGTGTACAGCGGATTGACATTGACGACGGCATAGCCGGCGCGCAGCACGGCAGCGATGGCGACCGAATACTGCGGCAGGTTCGGCATCATCAGCGCGACGCGCGCGCCCCGCTCCAGACCGCGCTGCTGCAACCATGCGCCGAGATCCTGCGACAGCCGGTCGAGGTCCGCAAAGGACAGGCGTTGCCCCATGCAGACGCACGCATCGCGTTGGGCGTACTGGCGAAATGCCGCCTCGAGCACATCAACCAACGTCAGGCGAGGATCGATCTGCACTTGCGCGGGCACGCCGACGGGGTACTCGGCCACCCAAGGCCGCGCGGGTGGGCAGGCGGCGCGGTCGGCAACAGGGTTGTTCATGCGCCGATGCTGAAGGCAAGCCTCACTATGCAGCTACGGGAGTTGTCCTAGCCGCGCCGCTTGGTCAGGCGCCACGCTGAACAGCGTCGCCGCCAGAGTCCGCTCGCGGCTGCCGATCAGCGCCAGGAACTCGTCGGCGCCGCGCATGCCGCGAAAGGTGTCGAACCCGGACTCCAGGAATGTGTGCAGCGCCGCGAGACCTGCGGCGCGTGCCGGGCCGCGCATGACGCGCAGACTGTGCCGCAGCAGCGGGTTGCGGGTCAGCGCATCGAGCGCGTGCCCCACTTGCTCGAGCAGCGCAATCTGTCGTTCGCGGCCGGACGCGTCGCCGCACTGTTGCCACGCCTGCGCATACCGGACTGCATCAACGGGCCCCTCACTCACGACCTGCCCCATCCGGCTGTCCAGTTGCTCCGACAACGCATGCAGCGCCGCCAGCGCCTGCACCGTGCCGACAACCTCTGCCGGAAACAGCCGCACCAGTGCCGGCACGATGCGCGCGAACTGCGCGTCGCGCTGCGTGAAGTCCGACGGGCCATACAGCTCGCTCAGAAAAAAGTTCGACGCGCCGGCGTAACGCGGGTGGGTCAGCAAGTCCGCGTAGGTCAGCTCGAAGCGCCGCTGCTGGTAGCGTTTGACGGCTTCGACGCGCGCAGCCCCTGCGGCATCGCCCGCGCGCAAGCGGCGCTGCGCATGCACCGCTGCCAGGTCTCTCAGGATCGCCGCGCTGGCCTCTTGTCTCATGGTCGGGCGTTAGTCGGCCGTCCCTAACGACGGCCAACGCAATGATGCAACACTCGACAGATGCAACGACGCACCTTGCTGGGAATGGGCGTGGCCGCTGGCGCGCTGCTCGCGCTTGCCGGCGGTGGCGCTGCCTTGATGTACGGGCGCGCGTGGCGCGACGGCAAACTCCTGCCCGCCGGCCGCGACGTGCTCGCTGCTGTCGCGCGGGCCGTGCTCGACGGCAGCTTGCCCAACGACGCCGCCGCGCAGGCGGCGGCGATCGAGGCCCATCTGACGCGCATCGAAGCGACGGTCGGCGCGATGCCGGCGCACACGCAGGGCGAGATCGCTGATCTGCTCGCACTGCTGGCCCTGCCGCCGCTGCGCGCGACCTTGGTCGGGGTGCCTGGCGCATGGGCGGATGCGCCGGTTGCCGACGTCCAGGCGGCGCTGCAATCGATGCGCCAATCGTCGCTGCTGCTCAAGCGGCAGGCCTACAACGCGCTGCGCGACCTGACGCATGCGGCGTTCTTCGCCGACGCCTCCACGTGGCCGCTGCTGCGCTACCCCGGGCCGAGAGCGCTCGCATGAAAGCAGCCGCGCCCAACACCGCCGTTGCCGACCCGATCGCCGAGGGCCTGGCGCGCGGCTGGCGCGTCCTCGGCGGCGCGCATGGCGCACTGCCGCCCAGCCTCGAATGTGATGTCGCCATGGTCGGCAGCGGCGCCGGCGCCGGCGTCACCGCCGAGCTGCTGAGCGCGGCGGGCTTGAAGCTGGTCATCGTCGAAGAAGGCCCGCTGAAGTCGAGCCGCGACTTCCGCCAACTCGAGTCCGAGGCCTACCCGACGCTGTACCAAGAGTCTGCCGGCCGCAAGACGGCCGACAAGGCGATCAACATCTTGCAAGGGCGCTGCGTCGGCGGCTCGACCACCGTCAACTGGACGAGTTCGTTTCGCACGCCGTCGGCCACGCTGGCCTATTGGCGCGAGCACTTCGGCCTGTCGGAGTTCACCGACGACGCCTTGTCGCCGTGGTTCCTGCGCGCGGAACAGCGCCTCAACGTCGGCCCGTGGCTGGCCGCGCCGAACGAGAACAACGAGCTGTTGCGCAAGGGCGCGCTCAAACTCGGCATCGCCGCCGCAGCCATTCAACGCAACGTCAAGGGCTGCTGGAACCTCGGCGCCTGCGGCCTCGGCTGCCCGACCAATGCCAAGCAGTCGATGCTGGTGACGACGATCCCGACCGCACTCGACCGCGGCGCGACGCTGCTGGTGGAGACGCGCGTGGCCCGGCTCGAGTTGCAGCAGGGCCGCGTCACCGCGCTGCAATGCGTGGCCGTCTCGCCCAACGGCACGCCGACGGGCGCCACGACACGCATCGTCGCCCGCCATGTCGTCGTTGCCGGTGGCGCGATCAACTCGCCGGCGTTGTTGATGCGATCGGGTGCGCCCGATCCACACCGCCGGCTCGGCGCGCGCACCTTCCTGCACCCGGTGGCGCTGTCGGCGGCCACGTTCGACCACGAGGTCGCCGGCTGGCAAGGTGCGCCGCAGACGATCTACAGCGACCACTTTCTCGATCTGCATCCGATCGACGGGCCCATCGGCTACAAGCTCGAAGCGCCGCCGCTGCACCCGCTGATCTTCGTCACCTCGATCGGTGGCTTCGGCCGTCAGGCAGCGGACAACTTCGCACAGTTTCCGAACACGCATGCGCTGCTGGCGCTGTTGCGCGACGGCTTCCATGCCGAGTCGCCGGGCGGCCGCGTCACGTTGCACAAGGACGGCACACCCGAACTCGACTACCCGCTGACGCCGTTCGTGATGGACGGTGCGCGGCGCGCGCTGTTGTCGATGGCCGAGCTGCAGTTTGCCGCCGGCGCCAAGGAAGTGCTTACGGGTCATGAGCTGGCGCCGACCTACACCTCGTGGCAGCAAGCCAAGGACAGCATCGCTGCGCTGCCGATGCAGCCGCTATTGACCAAGTTCGTCAGCGCGCATGTGATGGGCGGCTGCGGCCTGGCCGCCGATCCGGCGCGCGGCGTCGTGCGGCCCGACGGCGTGCACTGGCAGATCGACAACCTGTCGGTGCACGACGGCTCGTTGTTCCCGACCGCCATCGGCGCGAATCCGCAGTTGTCGGTGTACGGCATCGTCAACAAGCTGGCCACACTGCTCGCCAAACGCTTGACGGGCCGTGACGTGGCCCTCGGCAGTCTCGGCAGCGCCGTTTGATGGTTGCGCGCCTTCAACGCACCACGGTCTTCCTGCTCTGCACCGTGTCGCTGCTTTGGTTCGGCACGCGCGCCTTCGAGGGCCAATGGCTGACGGCGGCCGTCGGTGCGCTGTTGCTGCTGAACCTGCAGCAACTGCTGCTCGCTGTCGAGTTCTTCGTCTTGATCCCGCTCGTCAACCGCGGCGACAGCGCGCCGCGGCCGACCTTCACGCAACTGCTGCGGGCCTGGTGGCGCGAGTCGCTGACGGCGCACAACGTCTTCGGCTGGCAGCAGCCGTTTCGCTCACGCCTGCACGCCGACACGCTCGACGCGGCGGCGCCCGGCCAGCGCGCTGTCGTGCTGGTGCACGGCTTCTTCTGCAACCGCGGTGTGTGGAACCGCCGCGTGCCGACGCTGCGCGCTGCCGGCGTGGCGCACATCGCGGTCTCGATGGAGCCGCCGTTCGTCGACATCGAGCGCAACGTGACCACGCTCGACGACGCCATCGTGCGCGCCACGCAGGCCACCGGCGTGCCGCCGCTGGTCGTCTGCCACAGCATGGGCGGCCTGGCGATGCGCGCCTGGTGGCGCGCCCATGCCGCCTCTGCCGCGGCGCGGGTTCATGGCGTCATCACCATCGGCAGCCCGCACCACGGCACCTTCACCGCGCAACTGGCCAGCGGCGAGAACGCGCGCCAGATGCGCCGTGGCAGCGCCTGGCTGCGCGAGCTGAGTGATGCCGAAGGCGACGGACGGCGGCGGCACTTCACCTGCTTCTACAGCCACTGCGACAACATCGCCATGCCGGCCTCCACCGGCGCGCTGCCGGGCGCCGACAACCGCCACATCGACGGCATGCCACACATCGCGCTCGTGTACGCACCCGAGGTCTGGGCCGAAGTGCTCCTGCGTGTGAAGCCCGACGCGGCCTGATCAGGATTTGGCCAGCACGCCGCGCCGCATCTGATCCAACTCGATGCTCTCGAACAGCGCCTTGAAGTTGCCTTCGCCGAAGCCCTGATCGCCTTTTCTCTGAATGAACTCGAAGAAGATCGGCCCCAACTGGTTCTCGGAAAAGATCTGCAGCAAGAGCTCGCCGGCCTTGCCGTCGATCAGCACCTTGCGCTGCTTCAGCTCCGCCACGGTCTCGCCGTGGCCGGGGATGCGCTGGTCCACGAGTTCGTAGTAGGTGTCGATCGTGTCGAGCAAGGTCACGCCGGCATCGCGCAAGGCATCGACGGTCTTCAACAGGTCGGTCGAGCCCAGCGCAATGTGCTGGATGCCTTCGCCGTGGTACTTGTCCAGGTACTCCTGGATCTGACCGGCCTTCTCGTTGCCCTCTTCGTTGATCGGAATCCTGATCTTGCCGCAGGGGCTGGTCATCGCCTTGCTCTTCACGCCCGTGACCTGGCCCTCGATGTCGAAGTAGCGGACCTCGCGGAAGTTGAACAAGCGCTCGTAGAAGCCGGCCCACTCGGCCATGCGGCCGCGGTGCACGTTGTGGGTCAGGTGGTCGATGTAGGTCAGGCCGTGACCCGGTGTGGCGAGGGCGTCACCGCTCACACCCGTCAGCGGCTCGAAATC
Organism: Burkholderiales bacterium; assembly: GCA_031375525.1. Classification (GTDB taxonomy): domain Bacteria; phylum Pseudomonadota; class Gammaproteobacteria; order Burkholderiales; family Burkholderiaceae_C; genus CADEEN01. The sequence goes on along the minus strand of JANMHY010000646.1, from coordinate 11,301 downwards.
CACATCGAAGAAACCGATGTTGCCGATGTCGCCCGGCTGCGCGCCGTTCTTGCCGCGCCACTTGTCGACGAAGTAGATCAGCGAGTCGCCGATGCCCTTGATCGCCGGGATGTTCAGCTCGCCCGGTCCGGCCACACCGGCGTAGCCCCATGCGCCGAGTGACAGCGCACGCTCGTAGGCTTTCTTGACATCATTGACGCGAAACGCGATCGCGCAAATCGACGGTCCGTGCAGCCGCGCGAAGCGCTGCGCAAACGAATCGGGCTCGGCGTTGACGATGAAGTTGATGCCGCCCTGGCGGTACAGCACGACGTTCTTGTGGCGATGGCGCGCGATCGGCTTGAAGCCCATGCGCGCGAACAGCGCGCCCATCGCTGCCGGGTCCGGCGCGGCGTACTCGATGAACTCGAAGCCGTCGGTGCCCATCGGGTTGTCCCAAGGCGTGAATGGCATGGCTGTCCTCGCTGCCTCTAGGCTGAGGCCAACACTGTAGTCCAGCGCGCTCGACTCAAGACTCGTCGATCTCGCGCAACAACTTCAGCGCCGACGTGCTCGACAACTGCAGCAGCGCAGCGACGGCGGCCACGTCTTCCGGCAGCGCGGCGTTGTCCCAGCCTTGCGCCGAGTGGCGCGCCACGCGCACGGCCAGCGACACGTTCTTCACTTGCGACGATTCGGCGTGATCATCGTCGTCGAGCCGGATCAACAGCGCCGGCAAGCGCCAGGCCTTCATCAGCGCTTGCTGCAGCGCCGACAGCTCGATGCCGAGCACCGCCTGCTGCACGTCGGCAGAGCGCAGCGTCGCATCCGCAGCCTGGCGGCGCGCGATCTGCAGCGACAGACCCGGCGCGTGGCACCACAGCAGCAACTCGGCAAAGTCGTGCAGCAGCGCCGCTTCGTGCAGCACCGCAGCGTCGGGGTCGAAGCGCTGCGCCGCAAAGCCGAGCGCAAAGCGCGCCGCGCGGTGCGCACGCTCTATCACGGCGTGGGCGCCGGCCAGCGCTGCGGGCACGTCACCGAGCACGTCTTCGATCGTCAACAGCGACGAGAAGGTGCGAAAGAACGGGCCCACGCCCATCAGCACCAAGGCCGCGGTGACCGTCTCCACCTCCGTGTCGCGGCGGCTGACCGTGCCCACATGCGACAACAGCTTGAGCGTCATCAGCGGGTCAGCGCCAATCGATTCGGCGATGGTGTGCGCATCGACGGCGTCCTCGTGGTCGATCAACTCGCCGATCGCCGCCGCGGTGCCCGCCATCACCGGGATCGGCGCGGTGCGCAAGCAAGCCACCCACGCGGCCAGGTTCGGCGGCGGGGCGTGCAGGCGCTTCAGGGTTGCGGTGGTCATGACGGCGGCTCGTGCAGCGTTATCGGCGTGCCTGGCCGAGGCTTGAGCCGCGATCAGAAACTCAGCATCAGCCCCCGACTGGCATCCGCGCGACCGTGCAGGCACTCCAGGTAGGCGGCGCGCATGGCCTCGGTACCGCGCCGCGACTCGATCGTCAGCCAGGGCGCTGCGTTTGCGGTGGCCCGGGCGATGAATGCCGTCCAGGCGTCGTCGATCTGCGCCAGCATGCCGGCGCGGCCGAGGCCCTGCGGCGGCGGCGCTTGCCGCTTTTGCATCTGCGCGGGCGCGAAGAACAGTTGCGGCTTCGGGCCCGGCAGGCCGCTGCCGGAGCCGAGCGCTTCGTGGTGCGTGCCGCCGACCGAGCAGCTGTAGGTCAAACGCTCGCGCCAGTGCGCGTGCACGGCGCGGCGAAACGCGGCGTCGCCGGCGAAGTCGATGTAGAGCGTCGGCTCGTTGGCCGACAACGAAGCCAGTGCGTCGTAGTCGATCACGTCGTCATAGAGGCCCAGGCGCGACGCAAACGCGTGCCGCTGCGGCGATGTCGCACCGATGATGCAGCTCGGGCCGGGCCGTCGCTTCAGGCAGAAGGCGGTGGCGTACGCCGTCTTGCTCGACGCACTCGACAACAGCATCGTCGCCGCGCCGAAATCGCTGTTCTGCTGCATGAAGTCGGCGATCAACCACGCGGTGGCGAACAGCGGCCGCAGCACCGCAACCTCGCCTTCGCGCTCGGCGTCCATCGGCGCCACGCGCTGGTAGCGGTTGTACACGGCAGGCAGGTCGGCGCGGTGCGCGCTGCCGTCGGTGAAGCCGTGGTCGCTGACCGCCGCCGGCTGCAACAGCGCGTGCGTGGCCATCGGCCAGTAGCCGTAGAAGCGCTCGCCCTCTTCGATGCCGTCGCAGGCCGACGCTTCGACGACGGCAAAGCCCCACACCGGGATGCAACCCCAACCGTCGGCGGCCGGGAAGAAACGCCAGTAGTGCATCGAGTCGCCGAACACGGCGTAGGTGATGTTGTTGGCGGTGAAGGCGAAGTGCAGGATGCGCAGGCGTACCTGGCCGGCGGCCGGCGGCGCACTCGCATCGAAGGCGTCGATGCGCGTTTGCGACAAGTCGCTGCGCTGCACGAGGAAGGTGTGGCCGGTGGTCATGGCGGTGAGCTCCGAAGCGAGGTGCGGCCCTCACGGCAAGCGTAACTCGCCGCGAGGGCCGCATCATCACAAGCGGCTCACGCCGGGCAGCAAGGCGATGAGCTGGCCATCGATGTACAACGCGCCTTCGAGCGCGCCGGCCTCGGCGTGGAACTCGACCCGAGGCAGCACGGCATCGGCGCGCGGGGCCGCTGCGGGGGCCAGCTGACGCGCGATGCGCTCGAGGCCGGCGCTGGCGCCGTAGAGCGCGGCGGCGACGATCAGACGCAAGTCGCTCGGGCGGATGGACAGGTAAACATGGGGGCTCATGGCAATCTCCTGGCGGCGCCGTGGCCGCGTGTCATCGTTTCATCGGTGGTGGGGCGGCCGTTCCTTGACGGCCAGGCGGTCGAGCTCGCGGCGCAACTCGCGCGTGCTCTTCTGGCGTTGCGCGCCGCCGGACGGGCCGTGCGCGCCGGCCTGGCGCATCCGGGCCGGCCGCACGAGCGGGTTGCGTGGGGCAACGCGGGGCAGGGTGATCTTCATCGTCGGACTCCTGGTGATCGTGTTGAAAGACGGCTGGCGGAAAAAGCAAAAGGCCCGGGGCATTGCTGCACCGGGCCTGTGGCCGAATCGCTGCGAACGCTAGGTCGTGGCAGCGATGACGGCTGGCGCCCGGGGCAGGGCGAGGTTGTGGAACGCGGCGCCCATGTGCAGCACGCGCTGGCGGCAGGCGGAGCGGGCAATGGCGGTCATGCGTTCCTTCGGGTTGGGGGTCGGTCGGGCGGCGTCACTGTGGGGGCGAGAGCACCCTCTTTCAACAGCTTGCGCAGATGATAAACGAGTCATTATCTTGCGCAAGTCATTTTTCTCCCTAGAACAAGGAGATCTTGTCAGCGTTTGTTTTTTGGTTTCAGCGGCGCGACGCTGGCCTGGGTCTTCAGCCACAGCGCGTGCGCGTCTTCGTCGCGCTTGACGGCCCGGGCGCTCGGCTCGGGCTTGGCCGGCGTGCCCGGCATCAGCACCTCGCCGAGCAGGTCGAGCAGCCGCGTGCGCGCGCGCTGCGGGTGGCGGCGGTAGTAGGTCAGCACCAGGCCGACGATGAAGCGCTCGTCATCGTCTTGCGGCAGCGGGCTGTCTTCGGCGGGGGCGGGCGCCGTCGCCTTGGCCGCGACGGCAACCGCCGGGCCGTCGTGCGCCTGGTCCATCCAGCCGTGCGGCTTGTGCGTCAGCTGCTCGAACTGCCGCGCCAGGCGCTCGCCGATCTGCCGCGAGCGGCTCTTGATCTGGCTCCAGTAGCTGGGCTGGATCTGCAGCCGCTCCGCAAAGCGCCGCTCCAGGCCGCGCAGCGTGGCGGCATCGGGGTCTTTGACGGTGGCACGAACGAATTCGTCGAACAGCCGCAAGGCGTTGTCCAGGCGGATCTGCGCGACGTCGCGCACGGCAGCAGGCATGCCCGGATGATAAAGGCTGCTTGCCCGTTGCAAGAGCGCAGGCGCGGCCTACGATGGCGTGCATGAAGCACGTTGGCACATGGCCCGCGCTCGGCCTGGGCACTTGGCGAATGGGCGAAAACGCTCGCACACGGCGCGCCGAGGTCGCCGCGGTGCGCTTGGCGTTCGAGATCGGCTACCGCCTGATCGACAGCGCCGAGATGTACGGCGACGGCGGTGCGGAGGAGGTCGTCGGCCTTGCACTCGCCGAGGCCTTGCGCGCCGGCGACTGCAAGCGCGAGGAACTGACGATCGTCAGCAAGGTGCTGCCCAGCAACGCCAGCGCGCGCGGTGTGGTCGCGGCTTGCGAGCGCAGCCGCCAACGGCTGGGCATCGACACGATCGATCTCTACCTGCTGCACTGGCCGGGCTCGCACCCGCTGCGCGAGACCGTGCAAGGCTTTGGGCAACTGCGTGCGCAAGGCGCCATCGCGCAATGGGGCGTCAGCAACTTCGACCTCGCGGCGATGCAAAAACTCGTGGCGCTGCCCGGCGGCGAGGGCTGTGCGGCCAACCAGGTCTATTACTCGCTGAGCGAGCGCGGCATCGACTTCGACTTGACGCCGTGGCAGCGGCAGCGCGCGCTGCCGCTGATGGCCTACAGCCCGATCGATCAGAGCGCGCTGGCCGGCGATGCCCGCGTGGCGGCGCTGGCGGCGCCGCTCGGCTTGACCGCTGCGCAACTGGCGCTGGCATGGACGCTGCGCGACGGCAACGTCATCGCTATTCCGAAGGCCGTGCGCGAGGCGCACCTGCGCGAGAACTTTGCCACCGGCAGCATCAGCCTCGACGCCGCCACGCTGGTCGCGTTGGACACGCTGTTCCCACCGCCGCGAAAACCTCAGCCGCTGGCGGTGACTTGAAGGAGCGCTTCATGAAGACTTGGTTCACGCTCGGCCTGGCGCTGGCGCTGTCATTGCCGGCGCAGGCCGTCGAACGCGCGATCGACAAGAGCATCGACGTGCCGGCCACGCTCGACGAAGCCTGGGCCGCGTGGACCACGCGCGAGGGCATCGTCGGCTTCTTCGCGCCCGATGCCGAGATCGATGCGCGTGTCGGCGGCGCCTTTCACATCCACATCGATCCCGGCGCGCCGGCCGGCAGCAAGGGCGCCGACGACATGCGTTTCCTGGCCCTGCAGCCCAAGCAGATGCTGAGCTTCGACTGGAACGCGCCGCCGTCGCTGCCCGAAGCGCGCGCGCAGCGCACCTTCGTCGTCGTGCGCTTCGAGCGCCTCGCCGACCAGGTCACGCGCGTCACCCTGCACCACACCGGCTGGGGCGTGGGTGGCGAGTGGGACAAGGCCTACACCTACCTCGACCGTGCATGGGACAACGTGCTCGGCAACCTGAAGAAGCGTTTCGAGCAGGGCCCGCAGGATTGGCGGCCGTGGCTCGAACAGTTGCGCCGTTGGCGCGAGGCGGCGCCATCCCCACCGCCAGCGGCGAGCGCCGCGACAAAGTAGCGTGACGGAAGTCGTTGCCCGCCCGCGCCGGACGCGCCGCAAGCGGCGTCGGCAGCTAACCTGCTGCGTGTGGGATTTCTCGACGAACTCAAGGAACAGACGCGCGCGTTGCAGACGGCCGAAGCCGTGGGGCCGGACGCCGACACGCTGGCGCGCAACCGTCGCCTGGCCAATGGCGCCTGCCGCCTCGCGCACGACTACTGGAAAGAGCTCTGCGAGCAGTTGAACCTGATCCGCTCGCCATGCGCTGCGCGTTACGTCGTCAGCGGCCGCGAAGCGCTCGACGGTCTGGTCTGCGGCAACTTCCGCGTTGTGCCGCAGCTGAAGCTGTTGCCCGGCGGCGAGCCGCTCTATGAATCGGTGCTGCTGGCCTGGCAGGCCACGGGCGACTCGCTGCTGCGCATCGAGAAAGAACACCCGCACGACATCGACCGGCTGCGCGCCGCGCTGATGCAGGCCGGCATCCAGCCGTCGGAAGCGCCGGTGCGCAACGCCGCGTCGGGCCGCTTGCAGGGCACGGCATTTCAGTTCAAGCCCGCCGTCTCGGCCAGCGTGCGCGTGACGCCGCTGCCCGATGTCGGCAAGGTGCGCCTGTCGTTCATCAACATCGATCAACTCGAACGTGTCGATGGCGAGTACCCGGCCGCGGGCTTGCGCGCGCGGCTGCTCGACGAGATCGGCCGCTGGATCGTCGGCCAGCCGCACCGCGTGCTCGAGTACGCGGGCAACATAAAACGATTCCAACACTGAGGTGCAGGGACGAGGCTCAGTCTTCGTCTCTGATCTTGTGCTGTGAGGTCAGCTGCGTCTGCACCGTCGGCGGCACCGGGTCGTAATGCGAGAGCGCCAGCGCGTAGCGCCCTTGACCGCTCGTCATCGCATTCAAGCGCGATTGGTAGCCCGCCAATTCGGCCAGCGGCGCCTGGCCGCGGATCGTCACCGAACCCGAGGCGCTGTTCTCGGTGCCGTTGACCAGACCGCGACGTGACGACAAGTCGCCCGTGATGTCACCCATCGCGTGTTCGGGTGCAGTAATCTCGACCGACGCCACGGGCTCCAGCACGATCGGCCGCGCCGCCCGTACCGCGTCCATGAAGGCCTTGCGACCCGCGGTCGCAAACGCGATGTCCTTGCTGTCGACGCTGTGGTGCTTGCCGTCGTAAACGATCACGCGCACATCGACCAGCGTGTAGCCGGCGATCACGCCCGTGGCCAGCGCCTCACGCACGCCTTTTTCAACTGCCGGGATGTACTGCGTCGGGATCGTGCCGCCCTTGACGTGATCGACGAACTCGAAGCCGCCGCCGCGCGGCAGCGGCTCGATCTTCAGGAAGACTTCCCCGAACTGCCCGGCGCCGCCGCTCTGTTTTTTGTGGCGGTGGTGGCCCTCGGCGTTCATCGTCACCGTCTCGCGGTAGGCGATGCGCGGCGGCCGCGTGCTGACTTCGAACTTGTAGGTCTCGCGCAGCCGCTCGAGCAGCACGCGCAAGTGCAGGTCGCCGAGGCCATAGACGATGGTCTCGTTGGTCGCCACCACATGCTCGACCTTCAGGCACGGGTCTTCATCGACCAGCTTGCCGAGGATCTCCCACATGCGCTGCTCGTCGCCGTGGCGCTTGGGCTCGATCGCCAGGCCGTGCACGGGGATCGGCAGGTTGAGCGGCTTCAGGTGGATGTGATCGTCCTCGGCGGCATCGTGCAGCACCGCGTCGTAGTGAATCTCATCGACCTTGGCCACGGCAACGATGTCGCCCGGCAGCGCACGCGCCACCTCGACATGGTCCTTGCCTTGCAGCATGAACAGGTGGCCGACCTTGAATGGCTTGCGGCCATCGCCGATGTAGAGCTGCGAGTCCTTCGTCACCGTGCCCTGGTGGACGCGGAAGACGCCCATGCGGCCGACGAAAGGATCGACGGTGACCTTGAAGACATGCGCCAGCACATGCGCCTTCGCATCGGGTCTGGCCTGCATCGGTTTCGCATCGGCGCCTTCGCCGTTCAGAAACTGCGGCGGGTTGCCTTCGGTCGGGTTCGGCAACAGCTTCTCGATGATGTCGAGCAGCTCGGCCACGCCGGCGCCGCTGCGCGCCGAGACAAAACACACGGGGATCAGGTGGCCTTCGCGCAGCGCCTGCTCCAACGGCGCGTGCAGCTCGCTGGCGTCGATGTCGCCGTCGTTCAGGTAGCGATCGACGAACGCCGCATCGACCTCGACGACTTGTTCGACGAGCGCGCGGTGCGCCGAGTCCACGCTGCCGAAGTCGCTGTGGCCCTCGCGGTTGTAGAAACAATCGACGACTTTCGTGCCGCCGCCATCCGGCAGGTTCAGCGGCAGGCACTCCTTGCCGAACGTGGCTTGAATGTCTTCGAGCAGATCGGCCAGCACCGCGCCCGCGGCGTCGATCTTGTTGACGATGATGAGGCGGTCGAGGTGCCGCTCGGCGGCGTAGTTCATCATCCGCACGGCCATCGCGTCAATGCCGCTGACCTTCCACGTTGCTGCGTTGATGACCACGGCCGCGGTCTCCACCGCTTCGAGCGCCGGCAGCGACTGGCCGATGAAATCCGCCGCGCCCGGCGGGTCGATCAAATGGATGCGCGTGCCGGCGTGCGTCAGGTGCATCAATGCAGCTTGCAGCGAGTGCGCCATCTTGCGTTCGAGCGGGTCCCAATCGCTGACGGTGGTGCCGCGCTCCAGGCTGCCTGCGGCGCCGATAGCGCCAGCCTTCGCCAGCAGCGCTTCGGCCAGGCTCGTCTTGCCTGCGCTCTGCGGCCCGACGAGGGCCACGGTCCGGATGCCGGGGGTGTCGATGGCGTCACCGCCGGCAGAAGATGGGCTGGGCATGGGCAGGCTCCTCCAGCGCCAGCACGTCCCTCGCTCGGCCTTCTTGCGGGGTTGATGAGCCGCTGCCGCGCGGGGGTGGGGCGCTTGTTTGACGTTAAGGGCATTTGCACGCTGACACAAGGCGGGCCACCCCAAGCGGTGCCAGCCGTGCAGCAATGCGCAAACCGGCGCCGGCGTGGCCAATCGCCGCACGCAAAGCATGCGCCGGCGTGATGCACGACACAGCGGTCGAGCCTCCACTTGCAATCAAATGCAACGCATGGGCGATGCAGTGAAGGCCCACGGCGCAACCGCAGCGCCGGCCCTGACAACAGATCCAGCGGACGCTCTCAGCACAGCCCCGCGTCACACCCTTGGAGCAAAAACCGTCATGCAAACCCAATCTCCCGTCGCCGCCCCCGCCCTGTCGAAGGGCAAGGTCATCGCCGCTGCCGGCGCGCTGCTGATCGGCGCTGCCATCCTGGCCTATGGCGTGCCGCGCACCGCCAACGCCACCGCGTCATTCAACGCCCAGCCGGCGCTCGAGGCGCGCATGCACGACGGCGTGGATTGGTCGCGTGTGGCCGCCGCGCCGGTGGACACCGGCGCGACGGTCGGCGCCTACGACCGCTGAGCTGAGACTCTCAGCCGAGCCGGACTACCGCGTGGCCGGCTTGGCGCCAGGCCTCGATGCCGCCCGCAAGGTGCCGCGCGTCGGCGCCCATCGCGCGCAGCGCCGCTGTCAGGCCCTGGCTGATTTCATGGCCATGGGCGCAGTACACGACCACGGGTTGCGGCGAGGCCGCGAACTCGTCCTTCCAGTCGAGCCATAACGCCGGGTCGAGCCAACGGCCACCGGCGATCTCGTCGCCCTCGGCGCGGCGCTTTTGCGCGCGCCGCACATCGAGCAGCGTGAAGCCGAAGTGAGTGGACTGCCACAAGGCCAGTTCCGCGACGGTGAGGATGCTCATGAGTTTGGTCCTTTCAACGCAACAGATGAACCGCCAGGCCGGTCACGGCACTGCCGGCGATGACCTCGATGACGCCGCGCTTGAAGCGAAACAGCGCCACCGCGGCGGCCACGGCGATGAGCGCCGAGGCCATATCGAAGCGCCCGCCAAAGCCCTGCGGCCACAGCACGTGGTAGGCGAAGAACAGCGCCAGGTTGACGACCACGCCGACGACGGCCGCCGTGATCGCCGACAGCGGTGCGGTGAAGCCCAGCTTGCCGTGCGTGGCCTCGACGAGCGGGCCGCCGGCAAGGATGAAGACGAACGATGGCAGGAAGGTGAAGAAGGTGACGACCGTCGCCGCCAGCGCCGCGCCGAGGAACAGCGACTCCGGCCCGAGCACGGCCTTGCCCCAGCCGCCGACAAAACCGACGAAGGCCACCACCATGATCAGCGGGCCGGGCGTGGTTTCGCCCAGGGCCAGGCCGTCGATCATCTGTGGGCCGGTCAGCCACTGGTGCGTGTCGACGGCGCCTTGATAGACATAGGGCAGCACCGCATACGCGCCGCCGAAGGTGACGAGCGCGGCCTTGGTGAAGAACCAGCTCATCTGCGCCAGCGTGCTGTGCCAACCGTGCGCCGCGACAACCGCGGCCATCGCACCGGCCCACAGCAATCCGCCGATGGCGAGCACGCGCCACAGCGTGGCGCGGGCGAAGCGCGCGTGGGCGGGCGGCGGCGTGTCGTCGTCAATCAACGCCGGGCCGTAGCCGGCTTTCGCAGCGCCGTGGCCGCCGCCGAGGGCGAACACCGCCGGCGCGACCTTGGCGCCGAAGTGGCCGATCAGCGCCGCCGCGACCACGATCGCCGGGAACGGCGTGTCGAAGGCGAAGATCGCAACAAACGCCGCCGCCGCGATGGCCCACATCCACCGGTTCTTCAACGCGCGCGTGCCGATGCGATGCGCTGCCTGCAGCACCAGCGCGGTGACCGCGGGCTTGATGCCGTAGAAGATGCCGGCGACGATGGGCACGTTGCCGAAGCGCACATAGACCCACGACAGCGCGATCAGGATGAACAGCGACGGCAGCACGAACAGCGCGCCGGCGACGAGACCGCCCCAGGTGCGGTGCATCAACCAGCCGACGTAGGTGGCGAGCTGCTGCGCTTCGGGCCCCGGCAGCACCATGCAGTAATTCAGCGCGTGCAGGAACCGCTTCTCGCTGATCCAGCGCCGCCGCTCCACCAGCTCGGCATGCATGATCGCGATCTGCCCCGCCGGCCCGCCGAAGCTGATGAAGCCGAGCTTCAGCCAGAAGCGCAGCGCTTCGGCAAAGCTCACCGCGCTCGGTGGTGCCGTCGCTTCGCTCATCAGACAACCTCCGTGCTTCGCACTGCGGTCCATTCGCCCTTCGGGCGGCCGGGCGGGCTCATGCTTGCGCCTCCTTCTCGAAAGATTGGTAGAGCCCTTCGAACACACCCGCGGCAGCGAGCATCAAGACGTCATCGTCGCCGATCGCGTCGCGCATGCCGGCCAGCACGCGCTCGACACCCGCGGCTTCTGCCGGCATCACGCCGCCGGCATCCAGACCATGCACCAGCGTGCCCAGACGCAGCAGCGCCGGCGTTTCGAGAGCGAACGCGGCGAGCAGCGTTTCGAAGGTGACGCGCGCGCCGACATGCGTGAACGGCGCGCCGTCGAAGTCGAAGCCGACCGCGCGCTTCGGCGCTGCGGCCGGATCGGGCAGCCAGGCGAAGCGCGCTTCAGTGTCGATGAAGCGGCGGATCAACCACGCGCTCGCCAGGCGATCGACCCAGGGCCGGCTTCGCGTGGCCCACACCCGGCGGCGGAACGCCGTGCGATCGACGACAGGCACGCCGGCCGGCAGCGCACGCGGCTCGCCGGGCGAATCCAGGCGTGCAACCCGCTGTTCGAGCTCGGTCACCGCCTCGGCGGCTTGACGCTGCGCTTCGCCGGGAAAGAAGTCGATCGTGCAGAGCTGGTCGAGCAGCTTGCGCAGGCGGCGCGCGCCGCGCAGCGCGTCGGCGGCGCTCGATGCTTCGGCGGGCGCAGAGCGGACTTGTGCCACC
>JANMHY010000637.1:0-1964 GCA_031375525.1 Burkholderiales bacterium | reverse complement strand
GCGCGGCCTGGGCCGCACCGACCCGGCCGCCGAGCGCCGCCGCCGCGTGCTGCGCAGCGGCGTGATGGCCACCATCGGCGTGGCCAGCCTGGCGGTGCTGGTGGGCTGGGCGGTCAGCCGCGCCCGCAACCTCGACCATGCGTCCCAGGTGGCCGAGCGCCTGCCGGCGCTCAAGGCAGCGGTTGAGGCGCTGCCGCCGCCGTCGAGTGCCGACGTGTCGCCGCTGCCGCTGGTGCTGACGCAGGTGCACGTTGCCGCCCGCACCGAGGCCTTTGCGCTGGATGCGCCGCCGCTGCTCAACGGCCTGGGCCTGTACCAGGGCGACAAGCTGGACGCCGGCGCACAGTTGGCGTACCGGCAGTTGCTCGAAAAGACGCTCGCGCCGCGCATCGCGCGGCGGCTCGAAGAGCGCCTGCGGGCATCGAACAAGGACCAGCTCGAGCGCGCCTACGAGTCGCTGAAGTTCTACCTCATGCTGCACACGCCGGACCGTTTCGATGCGGCGGCGCTCAAGCCCTGGGTGATGGACGACTGGGTGGCCAACTACGAGCGCCGCTTGTCGGCCGAGCAGATCAAGGCGCTGGAGCAGCACCTCGACGCGCTGTTGGCGATGGGTCCGCCGAAGGCCGTGCAGCCGATGGACGAGGCGCTGGTGGCTTCGGTGCGCGAGATGCTCGTGCCGTTCTCGACCGAGTACCTCGCCTACCAGCGCATCAAGCGCCAGGTTCCCGCCGAGGCGCAGCCCGAGTTCAGCGTCGCGCGGGCCGGCGGGCCGAACGCCGCGCAGGTGTTCGAGCGCGCCAGCGGCGCCCCGCTGACCAAAGGCGTCCCCGGATTCTTCACTCGCGACGGCTACCGCAAGCAGTTGCTGCCGGCGGTGCAGCAGGCCGTGGTGCAGCTCGCCCGCGAGGAGCCCTGGTTGCGCGGCACCAAGGCCGATGTTTCGCGCCTGAAGGACACGCTGCCCGGCGGCGCGCTGTCCGACCGCGTGCGCCGGCTGTATTTCGAGGAGTACATCAAGACCTGGGACGCCTATTTGGCCGATGTGCGGCTGGTGCGTCTGGCCGGTCTGGAGCGCAGCATTGCCGTGGCGAGAATCGTCTCCAGTGCCGACTCGCCGCTGGCGGCCTACATGCGCGGCGTCGCCGCCGAGACGACGCTGGTGCCGCCCGCTGCAGCGCCCAGCGCGCTCGACAAGGTCACCGACAAGGCCAAGGCCGACTTGAAGAACGTCACCGGCGGGCCCCTGTCCAGCGGGCCGCCTCTCGAACGCATGGTCGACGACCATTTCGCCAGCTTGCGGCGCCAGGTCGAAGGCACACCGGCGCCGATCGACGACACGCTGAAACTCTTCATTGAGATCTATCTCCAGTTGAGCGCTGTTGATGCGGCGAAGAAGAGCAAGTCACCGCCGCCGTCCGGCGGCGCTGCCGCCAACGTCAAGGCCGCGGCCGGGCAACTGCCGCAGCCGGTGGGTGGGATGCTGACCGAACTGGCCGCTGCGGCCACCGGCGAAACGGTTGTGGTCGCCGCCAACAGCTTGAACGACGGATTGAAGCCGGTGACCGAGTTCTGCGTCAAGGCGATCGCCGGGCGCTACCCTTTTGCCGCCGGCGCGAGCGCGGACGTGCCGCCGGAGGATTTCGGGCGCTTCTTCGGTGCTGGCGGTCTGATGGACGACTTCTTCCAGAAGAAGCTGGCTGAACAGGTCGATGTCAGCAAGCCGACCTGGGCCTTCAAGCCCTCGACCGATGGCACGCGGCGCGCGACGACGGCGGGCCTGGTCGCCTTCCAGCATGGCGCACGCATCCGCGAGGTTTTCTTCCGCAGCGGCGGCCTGTCGCCCAGCGTCAAGCTCGAGTTGCGTCTGCTCGAACTGGGCGAAGGATTGAAAGAGCTGACGATCGACATCGACGGCCAGGCTCACAAGCTGGCCTTGGGGGCGCCCTCGGTGATCCTGACCG
>JANMHY010000610.1:0-3213 GCA_031375525.1 Burkholderiales bacterium | reverse complement strand
TGGCCAAGGGCTTCGACAGCGTGCAGGACGTGCAGATGCGCGTCGGCGCGCTGCCGGCGTTTCCGACCAATGCGCTGAAGTACAACCTGACGTGGAGCGTGGACGGCTTGATCAACGAGTACTGCCATCCGTGCGAAGCGATTCACGGCGGCGAGACGATCAGCGCGCTGCCGCTCGAAGGGCTGGAGCATTTTTCGCTCGATGGCGTCGAGTACGAGGCCTTCAACACCTCGGGCGGGCTGGGCACACTGTGCGAAACCTGGGCCGGCCAGGTGCGCAACTTGGACTACAAGACGGTGCGCTACCCCGGCCACCGCGACTTGATGCAGTTCCTGCTCGGTGACCTCGGCCTCGCGGCCGATCAGGAGAACCTGAAAGCGATCATGAGGAAGAGCATGCCGGCGACGATGCAGGACGTGGTGCTCGTCTTCGTCACCGTCAGCGGCATGAAAAACGGCGTGCTGCTGCAGGAAGTGTTCGCGCGCAAGATTTTTGCCGAGCGTGATGCGAAGGCGCCACTGTCTGCCATTCAGATCACCACTGCCGCGGGCATTTGCGCTGCGGTCGATCTATTCCGCGAGGGCAAGCTGCCGAGGCGCGGCTTCATTCGGCAGGAAGAGGTGGCGCTGCCGGACTTTCTGGCCAATCGCTTCGGCATGGCGTACCAGCAGTCGCGGCAAGTAGAGTCGATTGCGTAAATTCGGAGAACACGATGAGCCACTCCACCGAACAAGTTCATTCGCTGCTGCAACGCCTTGGTGTGGCGAAGGCGCTTTACACAGAGGGCGCATTGATCGCGCGCTCGCCGGTCGATGGCGCAGTGACGGGCCATGTGGCTGACGCGAGTGCGCAAGACATGCAAGCCGCCATCGGCCGCGCGCACGCCGCCTTCCTAACGTGGCGCAACGTGCCGGCGCCGAAGCGCGGCGAACTCGTACGACGTCTCGGCGAGGTGCTGCGCGCGCACAAGGCGGACCTCGCTGCGCTGGTCAGCCTCGAAGCCGGCAAGATCGCCAGCGAAGGCGCGGGCGAGGTGCAGGAGATGATCGACATCTGCGACTTCGCCGTCGGCCTGTCGCGCCAACTGCATGGCCTGACGATCGCCAGCGAGCGGCCGGGCCACCGCATGATGGAGCAGTGGTTGCCGCTCGGCGTCGTCGGCGTGATTTCGGCGTTCAACTTTCCGGTGGCGGTGTGGGCGTGGAATGCGGCGCTGGCGCTCGTGGCCGGCGACCCTGTCGTGTGGAAGCCGAGCGAGAAGACGCCGCTGACGGCATTGGCGACGCAGGCGCTGTTCGACAAGGCCTTGGCCTCGTATCGCGCCGAGGGTCACGCAGCGCCCAATGCGCTCTGCCAAGTGATGAACGGCGGCGCTGCTGCCGGCGATGCGCTCGTCAGCGACACGCGCGTCGCCCTGATCTCGGCGACAGGCTCAACGCGCATGGGCCGAATCGTCGGCCCGAAAGTCGCGGCGCGTTTCGGCCGCTGTCTGCTCGAACTCGGCGGCAACAACGCATTGATCGTCTCCGACAAGGCCGATCTCGACCTCGCCGTGCGCGCCATCGCCTTCGGCGCCTGGGGCACCGCGGGCCAGCGCTGCACGACGACGCGGCGCGTGATCGCACACGCTGCTGTGCATGACGCACTCGTGGCCAAGCTCGACAAGGTGCGCGTGCAGTTGAAGATCGGCGATCCGCTGCAAGAGGGCACGCTCGTCGGTCCGCTGGTGGACAAGGCCGCGTTCGACGCGATGCAGTCGTCACTCGAACAAGCGCAGCAACAAGGCGGCACGGTGCGTGGCGGCGCGCGCGCATTGGCCAGCGAACACGCCGATGCGTACTACGCCGAGCCGGCGCTGGTGACGATGCCCGCGCAGACGGAGGTGGTCTGCCACGAAACGTTCGCGCCGATCCTCTACGTTCTCAAGTACGAACAGCTCGACGACGCGATCGCGCTGCACAACGCCGTGCCGCAGGGCCTGTCGAGCGCGATCTTCACCACCGACATCCGCGAGGCCGAAGCCTTCATGAGCGCGGCCGGCAGTGACTGCGGCATCGCCAACGTCAACATCGGCACCTCGGGCGCCGAAATCGGCGGCGCCTTCGGCGGCGAAAAAGAAACCGGCGGCGGCCGCGAGTCCGGCTCCGACGCCTGGCGTCAGTACATGCGCCGCGTCACCAACACGGTCAACTACAGCAACGCCCTGCCGCTGGCACAGGGCGTGCGGTTCGACGTTTAGCGCACCGAGCCCGCGCCGAAGAAGTGGCGAAACACGTCGGGCTCGACGATCTCGCGCGACGCCAATCCGTTGATGCGCGTGTCGGCCAGCGGCGCCGACGGCAGCATCGGGTCGAAGATCGCCGGCATCGTTTCAGTCCACACGGGGGCTGACGCCGGCGCGCTGTGCAGCCGCGCCTGCGCTTGCTGGACGAGTTCGCTGGCGATGGCGTAAGAGGCTTGCGGCACATGGCGGCGCAGCAACACCGACGGCAGCGACGGCAACTCTTCCCACTCCACGCTGGCGACGCCAGCGCGTGTGCTGGAGTAGAGGGGGTGTCTGGCGTTCATGGGGGCCTTTCGTTGCAACTTGATGCATATCTATCGGCACTTGGGGCATAGCCTTTGCGTGGATAAGACCGGGTTGCGCACGGCATTTCCGAGCCGGTGGGCCAATGGGCCCTCGGACACCCCTTGCTTGCGGATGGACCCGCGGCTTCATCTGCGCGATATTCACGTGGCCATGTGGATCCGACCGAATCGCTCGTTGCTGGCGCGCATGCCGTCCATGCGCCCGCCGCCGAGCGCGCCGGCGCCGGGCTCGGTGGCCGATATGAAGCAGCGCAAGGCCCCGCAGCCGACACTGCCTCCGCCGCTCAGCGAAGTAGAGGAAGCCGAACTCGCCGGCAGCTTTCACGAATCGAGCTACGAGCTGCGCACCGGCATGACATTGTCGAGTCGGATTGGCCCGATGACGTGACGATCCCCGGCGCGCTCGGCAAGCGCTGAGCCTCGGTGGTTTTGCCGATCACGAATCGATCGACGACGCGCCAGTCCGTCACCGGCGCCACGCGGTCGGTGCCGAGCATCAGCACTTCGAGGCCGCTGGGTGTCAGCCGCATGCGCAGGAAGCCCTTGTAGTCTTCGATCGCCAGCGAGCCGAAGGCGTTGTTCGGCAACTGGCCGAAGACGCCGCTCATCAGCGCCAGGTACAGG
>JANMHY010000593.1:0-7886 GCA_031375525.1 Burkholderiales bacterium | reverse complement strand
TGCAGAACATCACCGGCTTCATGGTCGGCAAGAAGTACGAGAACGAGGGCATCGCCAAACATGGCGCGAAGATGGTCACCGCGGTCTCCACCGTGAACGTGCCCAAGTTCACCGTCATCATCGGCGGCAGCTTCGGCGCCGGCAACTACGGTATGTGCGGCCGCGCCTTTTCGCCGCGTTTTCTCTGGATGTGGCCCAACGCGCGCATCAGCGTCATGGGCGGCGAGCAGGCTGCGAGCGTGCTGGCCACCGTCAAGCGCGACGGCATCGAGGGCAAGGGCGGCGCGTGGAGCGCCGACGAAGAAGCCAAGTTCAAGCAGCCGATCCTCGACCAGTTCGCGCACCAGGCACACCCGTACTTCGCCAGCGCGCGGCTGTGGGACGACGGCGTGATCGACCCCGCCGACACGCGCCGCGTGCTCGCGCTGGCGCTGTCCGCGAGCTTGAATGCGCCGATCCCTGACGTGAAGTTCGGCGTCTTTCGTATGTAGTGTATGATGTGTGCACATTGAGAGATTTGTACACATCATGCGCACCAACATCGTCATCGATGAAGACTTGATGGCACAGGCCATGAAGGCCGGCCCTTTCAAGACGAAGAAGGACGCGGTGGAGGCGGGCTTGAAGTTGCTTGCACGCCAGGCGGCCTACCGCGAAATTCTCAAGTGGCGCGGCAAGCTTCGTTGGGAAGGCGACGAAAGCATCGACTGGACGAAACCCGCGGCCGAGTCTGCGACGCCCGCGCTCGAAGTCCACGAGCCCGAGCCCAAACCCTACGCGAAGAAACGCCGTGCTCGTCGTTGATTCCAGCGTCTGGATCGACTTCTTCAACGACGCCGATCACCCGTCTGTCGAGATGCTCGACCAGATGTTGGGTCATGGCGAGATCCGCATCGTCGTGCCGGACTTGGTGCTGTTCGAAGTGCTGCGCGGTTTTCGCTATGAGCACGACCATCGGCAGGCGCGCCGCTTGATGGAGAGCCTGCATGTCGAGAGCACCGGCGGTGCTGAACTGGCGCTGACCGCTGCCCAGCACTACCGCAGCCTGCGCGCGCAAGGCATCACCGTGCGCAGCGGGATCGACGTGCTGATCGCGGCGTTCTGCATCGAGAACGACTACGCGCTGCTGCACCGCGACCGCGACTTCCAGGCCTTCGAAGAGCGGCGCGGCCTGCGTGGCTGGAAGCATTGATGGCTGTTGCGCTGCGCCCGCTCGCGCCGAGCGACTCACTTGAAGCGCTGACCGCGCTGCTGCACCGCGCCTACGCGCGCCTGGGTGCGATGGGCCTGAACTACACCGCGGTCGATCAGAGCGTCGAGACCACGCGCGTGCGGTTCGCATCGGGCCAGGGTTTTGTGATCGAGGAGGGCGACGCGCTGGCCGGCTGCGTCGTCGCCGCGGGGCCGTTCGATGTGGTCAAGAACCCCGGCACGCGCCGCAGCCCGTGGTACTTGCGGCGCGACGTCGCGCACCTGCACCAGCTCGCAGTCGATCCGGCGCAGCAGGGTCAACGGCTCGGCGATCAGCTCGTCGCGGCTTGCGAAGCCTGGGCCCGCGAGCGCGGCTTTCGCGCGATCGCGCTCGACACCGCCGAGCCCGCGCATCACCTGCGCGCACGCTACGCCCGCATGGGCTACACCGAGGTCGATCATGTGCAGTGGGACGGCAAGCGTTACCGCAGCCTGATTCTCGTCAAGCCGCTCGAAGGGGCCGCGCCGAACAGCAGCGACGTCGAACACCGCTGCGCGCTCGTGCGCGCGTTGTGGGCGCATGTGCAGGCGCGTGACTGGGCGGCGATGCGTGCCGCGTTTGCCGACGATGTGCAGACGCAGTGGCCGGTGACGGGCGAGCACTTCGACGGCGCCGATCTGATCGTGCGCGTCAACGCCGAGTATCCCGAGGGCTGGCGGGTCGAGGTCAAAGAGATCGATGCGCTGACCGACGGCCGCGTGCACTCGATCGTCGAAGTGCCGCACGGCGCGCAGCGTTTCTTCGCGCACTCGCGCTTCACCTTCGCCGGCGCGCAGATCGCGCAGCTCTGCGAACATTGGGCCACCGCCGAAGCGCCGCCGGCCTGGCGTACGAACCTTGTCCATGGATAACGCCTACCTCACGCCCGAGCACGAACTGCTGCGCGATCAGGTGGCGCGCTTCATTGCGCGCGAGGTCGAGCCGCATGCCGAGCAGTGGGAGCGCGCGGGCTTCACGCCGCGCGAGGTGTTGTGCAAGATGGGCGATGCCGGCCTGCTCGGCCTGATGTACGACAGCGCGCATGGCGGCGCCGAGGCCGACGCGCTCGCCAACCTGGTCTTCGCCGAGGCGCTGTCGCAATCCACTTTCGGCGGCTTCATCATCACCGTGCTCGTGCACACCGACATGGCCAGCCCGCACCTGCACCACGCCGGCACGGCCGAGCAGAAGGCGAAGTACATGCCTGGCGTCACGTCGGGCCGCACGATCACCGCGGTGGCGATCACCGAACCCGGCGCGGGCTCCGATGTGGCGGGCCTGCGCACGACGGCGCGCCGCGAGGGCGACGAGTGGGTGATCAACGGCACCAAACTCTTCATCACCAACGGCGTGCACGCCGACCTGTATTTCGTTGCGGCGCGCACCGGCTCCGGCCGCCACGACATCTCGATGTTCATCGTCGACAAAGGCACACCCGGCTTTGCCGTGGGCCGTTCGCTTGACAAGACCGGCTGGCTGTCGTCGGATACGGCCGAGCTGGTGTTCGACGGCTGCCGCATCCCGGCGGCGAACCTGCTGGGCGAGGAGAACCACGGCTTCCGCTCGGTGATGAAGAACTTTCAGACCGAGCGCATCGCACTCGGTGCGATGGCGGTCGGCCACGCGATGCAGGCTTTGCAATTGACGCTGGCCCATGTGCGCGACCGCCGGGCCTTCGGCGCCACACTCTTCGACAAGCAGGCCGTGCGCCAGCGCATCGCCATGCTCGACGCCAAGACGCGCGCCGCGCGCCAGTACCTCTACCACTGCGCCTGGCTGGTCACACAAGGCCGCGACGTGGTGCAGGACGTGTCGCTGCTCAAGGCGCTGACCGGCGAGCTGGTCAATGAAGTCGTGCAGGGCTGCCAGCAGTTCCACGGCGGCATGGGCTACATGCGCGGCATGGCCATCGAGCGGTTGTGGCGTGACGCGCGCGTGCTGGCCATCGGTGGTGGTGCCACGGAAGTCATGCTCGACGAAGCCGCGAAGAGATATTGATGAACACACTCGACATCCGCCGGCCGTCCCTTTACGTCGCCGAGGTTTACCTGAACCGCCCCGACGTGCGCAACGCCTTCAACGACAGCGTGATCGCCGAGCTCACAGTGGCGTTCACGACGCTCGGCGCCGACACCACGCTGCGCGCCATCGTGCTCGGCGGCCACGGCAAATCGTTCTGCGCCGGCGCCGATCTGTCGTGGATGCGCGCGATGGCCCGCTACGACTGGGAGCGCAACCGTGCCGACGCGCAAGCCTTGGCCGACATGCTGTGGACGATTTACGCGTGCCCGCTGCCGGTCGTGGGCCGCATTCACGGCGACTGTTATGCCGGTGGCGTCGGGCTGGCCGCGGTGTGCGACGTGCTGGTCGCGGTGGACGGCATGCACTTCTGCTTGTCCGAAGCCAGGCTCGGCTTGCTGCCGGCGACGATCGGGCCGTATGTGGTGCGCGCGCTCGGCGAGCAGGCGTCGCGGCGCTACTTCACGACGGCCGAGCGCTTCTCGGCGGCACGTGCGCAGGAGCTCGGCTTCGTGCACGAGGTCGTCGCCGCCGACGCGCTCGATGCAAAGGTGGGCGAGATCGTGGCCGCGCTGGTTGCCAACGGGCCGGCCGCCGTAAAGGCTTGCAAGCGGCTGGTGCAAGACGTCGCCGGCCGGCCGATCGACGACGCCCTGCGCGCCGATACCGCGCGCCGCATCGCCGACATCCGCGCCAGCGCAGAAGGCAAGGAAGGCGTGCAGAGTTTTCTCGACAAGCGTTCGCCGGCCTGGACTGTCAAACCATGATGCCGCTCGATCTCTACCTGTCGTACCTGGTCGCGGCGCTGATCGTCATCGCCTCGCCAGGCCCCGACAGCCTGAACTCGCTGGCCATCGGCATCTCGCGCGGCCGCCGCGAAGGCGTGGCCTATGCGCTCGGTGTCGGCGTCGGCTGCCTGACGCACACGGTGTGGGCAATGCTCGGCATCTCGGCCATCGTTGCCGCGTCGGCGACGCTGTTCAACGTCATCAAGTGGATCGGCGTGGCCTATCTCGTCTGGCTCGGCATTCAGTCGCTGCGAAGCAAGGGCAGCATCGCGGCGATGACCGATGCCGCGCCCAGCAACGCCAACGCCGCACAGCGCTTTCGCCAAGGCGTGCTGACCAACGCGCTGAACCCGAAGGTGATGCTGTTCTTCCTCGCCTTCCTGCCGCAGTTCGTCGATCCGCAGCGCGGCGCAGCCGTGATCTGGCAGTTGGGCTTGATGGGCCTGACGTTTACCGTCATCACCGCGCTGGCCTACAGTGCGCTGGCCTGGAGCGCGGGCTCGGTCGGCGCGCGATTGATCAAGCAGCCGCGCATCGCGTTGTGGTTGGAGCGCGCGACCGGTATCGTCTTCATCGCCATGGCGGCACGCTTGGCGTTCGCCGAGAGGAAATGAAATGAGAGTTCCTGAGTTCGACACCGCCGAACTCTTCGCCCTGGCCGCCGCGCTCGGCTGGGCCAGCGGCGTGCGCCTCTACGCAGCGGTGTTTCTCACCGGCCTCGCCGGCTATATGGGCTGGGTGCCGTTGCCCGCCGGCCTGCACGTGCTGCAGCAGCCGGCGCTGCTGTACGTCAGCGGCGGCCTGCTCGCAGTGGAGTTCGTGGCCGACAAGGTGCCGTGGGTCGATTCGCTGTGGGACTCGGTGCACACCTTCATCCGCATCCCGGCCGGCGCTGCGCTGGCCTACAGCGTCTTTGGCGCCGACCAGGCGAGCTGGGGCGTGATGGCTGCACTGCTCGGCGGCACGCTGGCCGCCACCTCGCACACCGCCAAGGCGACGACGCGCGCCGCCGTCAACACCTCGCCCGAGCCGTTCTCGAACATCGCGTTGTCGCTGGCCGGAGACGCGATGGTGCCCGGCATGCTGTGGCTGTCGCACGAGTACCCGACGGCGTTCTTCGTCGTGCTGGCGATCGTGATCGTCATCAGCCTGGTCGTCATCGCCGTGCTGTTCCGCTTCCTGCGCGGTTTCTTGCGGCGCTTGCGCGGGCACTTTGCGCAGCCTGCGTACGAAGGGGCTTGACGTGTTTTCGAAGATCCTCATTGCCAACCGCGGAGAGATTGCTTGTCGAGTGGCCGCAACCGCCAAGCGAATGGGCGTGCGCACCGTCGCCGTGTACTCCGATGCCGACGCCGACGCGCGCCACGTGCACGCCTGCGATGAGGCCGTGCACATCGGCGCCAGCGCGCCGCGCGAGAGCTACTTGCAGTGGCAGCGCATCCTCGATGCCGCGAAGGCGACGGGCGCGCAGGCCATCCACCCCGGCTACGGTTTTCTGTCGGAGAACGAAGACTTCGCCCACGCGTGCGCGAAAGCCGGCCTCGTCTTCATCGGCCCACCGGCCAGTGCGATCGCAGCGATGGGCAGCAAGTCCGCCGCCAAAACGCTGATGGAAAAAGCCGGTGTGCCGCTCGTGCCCGGCTACCACGGCGACAACAACGAGCCGGCGTTCCTTGCCGAGCGGGCCGTGCGCATCGGCTACCCGGTGCTGATCAAGGCCAGCGCCGGCGGCGGCGGCAAAGGCATGCGGCGTGTCGACAAGCCGGAAGACTTTGCGGCGTCGCTGGCCTCCTGCCAGCGCGAGGCCAAGTCGAGTTTCGGCAACGACCAGGTGCTCGTCGAGCGCTACGTCACACGGCCGCGGCACATCGAGATTCAAGTCTTCGCCGACACGCAGGGCCAATGCGTCTATCTGTTCGAGCGCGATTGTTCGGTGCAACGACGGCATCAGAAGGTGCTCGAGGAAGCGCCGGCACCGGGCATGAGCGAAGCGCGGCGCAAGCAGATGGGCGAGGCCGCGGTGGCGGCGGCCCAGGCCGTGGGCTACGTCGGCGCGGGCACGGTCGAGTTCGTTGCCGAGGAGTTGGATGACGGTGACATCCGCGCCTACTTCATGGAGATGAACACGCGGCTGCAGGTCGAACACCCGGTCACCGAAGCCATCACTGGGCATGACCTCGTCGAGTGGCAGTTGCGGGTTGCCGCCGGCCAGCCGCTGCCGGCGACGCAAGCGCAACTCGAGATGCGCGGCCACGCGATCGAAGCGCGCATCTGCGCCGAGAACCCGGACGCGAACTTCCTGCCGGCCACCGGCACGCTGCACGTGGCGCGTTGGCCGGCGCATGTGAGCTTCACGCGCAGTGACGATCAGCCGCGCATCGACCGCGGCTTCGACGAAGGCGATGCCATCAGCCCGCACTACGACTCGATGATCGCCAAGCTGATCGTCTGGGGCGAGAACCGCGCGCAGGCGCTGGCGCGGCTGGACGCGGCGCTGGCGCAGACGCACATCGTCGGCCTGGCCACCAACGTCGCCTTCCTGCGCCGCGTTGTCCGGACGCAGGCGTTTGCGACGGCCGATCTCGACACGGCGCTGATCGAGCGGGAGCACAAGGCGCTGTTCGAGTACGCACCGTTGTCACTCGAATGCGCCGCCGCTGGTGTGGTCGCGCGCGAGATCGCCGGCGAAGTGGCGCTGCAAGACCACGACCCGTGGAGCCAGCGCGACGGCTGGCGCATGTTCGGTGCCGCGACGCGGCGCTTCGATCTGGATATCGGCGGTGCGAGACAGGCAGTGACGCTGCACCGGCTGCACGACGGCGCGCTGACATTGGCTGTGGGCGAGCAGCGTTGGCCGTTTTCAGCGCGTGCGCTGGGCCAGGAGCATCACGACGTCACGCTGGGTCCCCGTCGCTGGACGCTGGCGGTGTATGCACAAGGCGAACGCATCACCGTCTTCGCGCCCGAGGGCATGCTGGCCTTGCAGGAAGTCGATGCCCTCGCGCACGCCGGTGAAGGCGCAGCGGTCGGCGGGCGCCTGACCGCGCCCATGCCAGGCAAGCTGGTGGCCTTTCTCGCCAGGGCCGGCGAGGCCGTCAAAGCCGGCCAGCCGCTGGCAGTGATGGAAGCGATGAAGATGGAGCACACCATCGCCGCACCGCGTGACGGCACCGTCGCCGAGCTGCTGTACGGCGTTGGCGACCAGGTCGCCGAGGGGGCGGAGCTGTTGCGCCTGCAAGCGCCGGCGTAGGGCGCGTGTCTTCAGCGGAACGTCACCGGGCGCTGCGCCGCGGCGGCCGGCATCGGCATCGGCGTGTAGGCCGTGGGCACACGCGTCGTCGGCCGCGGTGCGAGCGCGCGGCGGGCCGCGGTCATCTGCAGGTCGGCTTCGCGGAACTGTGTGGCCAGTTGCGGCAGGTCGGTGCCCTCCATGGCGTCGCAGACGAGCAGCAGATCCTTCGCATAGCGTGTGTCGCTGACGGCACGGTGCGCGTCCACGGCCTGACCGAGGTGGCGGCGCAGTTGCAGGTCGATGCGGCTGACGATGATGTGGCGTTGGTCCATGTGTTGCAGTTTGTACGGAGCCGCCGGGCTGCGGCACGCCGCAATCGTGGGTTTTGTTACTCGGCTACAGTCAATTCAGCACGACGCGAGAACAATTCACGATGAGCGTTTCATTGCCCCCACAGGTCACGCTGGTCGATGTCGGCGCGCGCGATGGCTTGCAGAACGAAAAGCAGAACGTCGACACGGTGCACAAGGTCGAGCTCGTGCACTGCTTGACGGCCGCCGGCCTGCGCGAGGTCGAGGTCACCAGTTTCGTGTCGCCGAAATGGGTGCCGCAGATG
>JANMHY010000588.1:0-1713 GCA_031375525.1 Burkholderiales bacterium | reverse complement strand
GCCGCGTACTCGGGCGGCGGCGGCTCGTCGATCGTCGGCGGTTCTTCTTCGGCTTCGAGGAACGGGTTCTGCTCGAGCATCTGCTCGACTTCCTGGTGCAGCTCGAGCGTCGACAGTTGCAGCAGCCGTATCGACTGCTGGAGTTGCGGCGTCAGCGCGAGATGCTGCGACAGCCTGACCTGCAATGAGGGCTTCATGATCTACGCGCCGCAGCGCCGGGCCGCTCCCAAGCGAAGGCGCGACCCCCACGGGGGGTCGGTTCACTGAAGGTGAACCGGGGGGCTGTCATCACATGCGAAAGTGTTCGCCGAGATAAACCTTGCGAACGTCGGGATTGGCCACGATCTCGTCGGGCGTGCCTTCGGCCAGCACATTGCCTTCGCTGATGATGTAGGCGCGGTCGCAGATGCCCAGCGTCTCGCGCACGTTGTGGTCGGTGATCAGCACACCGATGCCGCGCGCCTTCAAGAAACCGATGATGCGCTGGATCTCGATCACCGCGATCGGATCGACGCCGGCAAACGGTTCGTCGAGCAGGATGAAGCGCGGCTGCGTGGCCAGCGCGCGCGCGATCTCGACGCGCCTGCGCTCGCCGCCCGACAGCGCCGGCGCCGGGCTGGTGCGCAGCTTCTCGATCGACAGGTCGGCCAGCAGGCCGTCGAGCAGCTTGTCGATCTGCGCCGTGGGCAGACCGCGACCGTCGGCGCCTTGCTGCAGCTCGAGCACGGCGCGGATGTTTTCTTCGACGGTGAGCTTGCGAAAGATCGACGCTTCCTGCGGCAGGTAGGACAGGCCGAGGCGCGAGCGCTGGTGGATCGGCTTGCCTTGCACCGGCGCGCCGTCGATCGTGATCTCGCCGGCGTCGGCGCGGACCAGGCCGACGACCATGTAGAACGTCGTCGTCTTGCCGGCGCCGTTGGGGCCGAGCAGGCCGACGACCTCGCCGGCGCCGACGGCCAGGTGCACGTCCTTGACGACCGTGCGCGCGCCGTAGGTTTTTTTCAGGCCACGCGCTTCGAGGCGGCTGACGCCGGTGCTGCTGGGCAGCGCCGACACCGGCGCTTCGATGGGCAAGGCGCTCATCGCGCCGGCGCGGAGGCGGCAGACGAGGCAGAAGCGGCAGCGTCAGGCTTTTCCGGCCGCGGCGCCAGCGTCACCTTGATGCGGCCGTTGCCAGGGCCCGAAGAAGCGCCCGCCACGGGCGCCGGCGCGCCCTGGACGCTGAAGGTTTCGTTGCCGCTGTCGTAGGTGATCAACGCGCCGATGATCTCGTCGGCCGGCGCGCCGCCACGCAGCCGGCGCACCTGGGCGTTGCCGGCAAAGCGCACCACGTCGCCGCGGCTGTCGTACTCGATCCGGTCGGCCACGCCTTCGATCGATTCATCGACCGCGTCGCGCTTTTGCTTGAAGCTGGCCGGCTTGCCGCCGCTGCCCACCGCGGTGGCGCTGCGGTGACCGTCGGCGCGCTCGCGCACTTCGACGCGCTCGGCGCGGATCGCCATCGTGCCTTGGGCAACGACGACGTTGCCGTTGAAGACGACGACCTGCTTGACCAGGTCGAGCGTGCCCGGCTGATCGGCCTCGATCGTCAGCGGCTTGCTGCGGTCGGCCTTTTCGGCGTGCGCCAGCGGGAAGGCAGCGGCGGGGCGGTGGGCGAGAGCGAGGATGGGCTTCATGGCGGCACAGAAGTTGCAGACCATTCTAGCCACGGCA
>JANMHY010000572.1:0-2250 GCA_031375525.1 Burkholderiales bacterium | reverse complement strand
GCACCAGGCCGGCTTCGACACCTTCGATGTGCACATGACCGACTTGCAGTCCGGCCGCGCGCGACTCGACCAGTTCATCGGCTTCGTCGCCTGCGGTGGTTTCTCTTACGGCGACACGCTCGGCGCCGGCGAAGGCTGGGCGCGCTCGGTTCTCTTCAACCCGCAGCTCGCGGAACAGTTCGCTGCGTTCTTCAACCGCAAGGACACCTTCGCGCTCGGCGTCTGCAATGGGTGCCAGATGATGGCCGCGCTGTCGCCGATCATTCCCGGCGCGCACGAGTGGCCGCAATTCACGCGCAACAAGAGCGAGCAGTTCGAAGCGCGGCTGTCGATGGTCGAGGTGCTCGACTCGCCGTCGATCTTCTTCGAGGGCATGGCCGGCAGCCGCATTCCCATTGCGGTGGCGCATGGCGAAGGCTTTGCCGATTTCTCGCAGCGCGGTGATGCCAAGGCCGTCAAGCGCGCCATGCGTTTCATCGATAACCACGGCCAGCCGACCGAGACCTACCCCGCCAACCCCAACGGCAGTCCCGACGGTCTGACGGCCGTGACCACCGCCGACGGCCGCTTCACCGCGCTGATGCCGCACCCCGAGCGTGTGTACCGCAACGTGCTGATGAGCTGGACCTCGGGCGACGTCAGCGCGGCGAGCCCGTGGATGCGCATGTTCGGCAATGCGCGGCGCTGGGTGGGTTGATGTCATAAGCGGCTTTTGACATCACAGATGCTTTGCGCTATCGTGCGCCATGACACGAGCATCGTCATCCGCCGTCACCACCCGCTTACGCGCCAAGCCGGGGGCAGCAACCAAGGCTGCCGCCGCAGCGCCCGTGCGCGTGCAAACCACGCTGCGCCTCGAGCCCGAACTTCGCAGCGGCCTCGAGGTGCTGCAAACCGCGCTCGGCACACCGCTCAACAAGCTGGTGAACATGGCGGTGGCTGATTTCGTTGCTGCCAAAGCGGCGCATGTGGAGTCCGAGTTGGAAGCGGCACTGAAGAAGATCAAAGCACTGCGCCGCGCCGACCCGACGTTTGCCAAGGAGTTCAAGGCCATTGCAGCCGCGGAGATCAGGCACCGCAAGCGCGATCCCGTGGAAGGCAAAGCCTTCCGCGAAGAGCCTGCGTCTGCGGTAGCGCTCGTGCGCCGCGTCGTCGCGGCGGCGAAGTAGCCTTCCCGCACGCCGCCCGTGCCGGGCTGGGACGACGACAGTCCGGAGCTGGAGGCCAACCTGGCCGAGGCGCAACGCCTGGCCACGGAACATGCGCTGCTCCGGCGCCGCCTGACGCTCGCCACGATCAAGGCTTGGCACCGGGCCACGATGAAGGGCCTCGAGATCGAGGAAGCCGCCGAACTCGGTGTCACGCCAGAAGATCTGGTCGGCAATTTCCGGGGCCCGCCCAAGCTCACGGGCATCGGCGCCGGGGTCGGTGCGTATCGAGGCACGCCGTCGAACGAGGTTGCCGCGCAAACGCAGCGCTTCATCGAGGTGGCGCAGACGTTGCTGGCAGCGCTCGACAAGCGCCTGCCCGCCGACCGGCTGGACGCGCTCGACAACGACGGCCTGCACGCGGTGGCTGAGGCCGCAGCCTGGGCCCATTGCGATTGGGTTCGCATCCATCCGTTCGGCAACGGCAACGGCCGCACGTCCCGGCTGATCGGCAACGCCATCCTCGTTCGCTACGGCCTGCCGCCTGTATTTCGTCTGCGCCCGAGGCCCGAGGGCGGCTACGAAGAGGCGGCCGCCGCCGCGATGCGCGGCGACCATCTGCCGATGACGGCGTACGTGATCAACGAGCTGCGAGCGCGCGCACGCTCGTGAGCGCCATCAGTCACTCCCCCGCTGCCAATACCACCGCCACCTTCCGTGTCTGCCCACCGCGCCACAGCGTCAGCGTCACGCTCTCACCCGGCGCTCGCCGTTCGAGCTGCGACAGCATCTCGTCCAGATCGGCCACGGCCTCGTCGTTGACTGCGGTGATGACGTCGCCTTGCACGATGTCGCCGCCGCGATCGCGGCGGAAGACCTGCAAGCCGGCTTTTGCGGCGGGACCGTTGGGCAAGAGTTGCACCAGCGGCACGCCCTTGGGCAGCTTGAGTGCACGCGCGAGGTCGGGCGCGCCGGCGGTGACGCCGAGCGCGGGGCGGACGAAGCGGCCGTCGCGGACGAGGCGCGGCACGATGCGGTTGACTTCATCGACCGGAATCGCAAAGCCGATGCCCGCACTCGCGCCGCTCGGGCTGGCGATCTG
>JANMHY010000558.1:0-1889 GCA_031375525.1 Burkholderiales bacterium | reverse complement strand
TGGTGGAGCTCGAGGACTACCTCGAACTGCTGGCCGCGATCGAAGCCACCGCGGCCGAGCTGAAGATGCCGATCGTGCTCGAAGGCTATCCGCCGCCGCGCGACCCGCGCCTGAAGACGCTGGCTGTGACGCCCGACCCGGGCGTCATCGAGGTCAACATCCACCCCGCGCACGACTGGGGCGAACTGGTCGATCACACCGAGTTCCTCTACGAGGCCGCGCACCAGACGCGCCTGGGCGCCGAGAAGTTCATGGTCGATGGGCGCCACAGCGGCACCGGCGGCGGCAATCACTTCGTGCTCGGCGGCGCCACGCCGGCCGACAGCCCCTTCCTGCGCCGGCCCGATCTGCTGGCCAGCCTGCTCACGTACTGGCACAACCACCCCAGCCTCTCCTATCTGTTTTCGGGCCAGTTCATCGGCCCGACGAGCCAGCACCCGCGCTTCGACGAAGCGCGCAACGACCAGGTCTATGAAGTCGAGATTGCGCTCAAAGAGATCGAGCGCCAGTTGAGCCTGCACAAGACGGTCGCGCCGTGGTTGATCGACCGCACGCTGCGCCACCTGCTGATCGATGTCACCGGCAACACCCACCGCGCCGAGTTCTGCATCGACAAGCTGTACTCGCCCGACAGCGCCACCGGCCGCCTGGGCCTGCTCGAATTGCGCGCCTTCGAGATGCCGCCGCATGCGCGCATGAGCCTGGCGCAGCAGTTGCTGATGCGCGCCATCGTCGCCTGGTTCTGGCGCACGCCCTATCGTGGTGGAGGGGGCGGCGGTGGCGACACGCGGCTGACGCGCTGGGGCACCGGCGTGCACGACCGTTTTCTGCTGCCGACCTTCGTGCGCATGGATTTCGACGATGTCATCGCCGATCTGCAGCGCGCCGGCTTCGCCTTCGATCGCGAGTGGTTTGCGCCGCACTTCGAGTTTCGCTTTCCGCGCCTGGGTGAAGTCAAGGTGCAGGGCATCGAGGTTGCGCTGCGCAGCGCGCTCGAACCCTGGAACGTCCTGGGCGAGGAGAGCAACGCCGGCAGCACGGCGCGCTTTGTCGATGCCTCGCTCGAGCGTCTCGAAGTCAAGGCCACGGGCTTGAACGGCAACCGCCACGCCATCACCGTCAACGGCCGCGCGCTGCCGATGCAGCCCACCGGCCGCGTCGGCGAGTTCATCTGCGGTGTGCGTTACCGCGCCTGGCAGCCGCCGTCGGCGCTGCACCCGACGATCGGCGTTCATGCGCCGCTGACCTTCGACGTCGTCGATCGCTGGAGCGAACGCTCGCTCGGCGGCTGCCGCTATCACGTCGAGCACCCGGGCGGGCGCAACGATGCGACGCTGCCGGTCAACGCCTACGAGGCCGAGAGCCGGCGCCTGGCGCGCTTCGAATCGCTCGGTCACACGCCCGGGCGCATGGTGGTGGGCAGCGCCACGCCGAGCCGGGAATTCCCGTTCACCCTCGACTTGCGGCTCGGCTAACGTCAGTCGCCCATGTCCAGCCTGCCTTTGCCAACGCCTGACGCGCCGGCCTTCGCCTTCGCGCCCCAGGAGCCGGGCGATCCCTGTTGGGACGAGTTGCGCGAGCCGTCGGGTGCGATGCGGCCGACGTGGCAGCGCTTTCTCTCGACCACACCGGCGCTGCGCGAAAACGCCGCGGCCACGTTTGCGCGCCACCGCGCTGCGATCGCGCAGCAGATTCGCGCCGACGGCGTCACCCACAACCTGCACGAGCAGGCCGCGCAAGGCACGTCAGCGCGCGCCTGGTCGCTCGAAGCGCTGCCGCTGATCGTCGAAGCGGCCGACTGGGCGCAGATCGAGCGCGGCGTGATCCAACGCGCGCAACTGCTGTCGCGCATGCTCGCCGATCTGTACGGCCCGCAGCGCCTGCTGCAC
>JANMHY010000553.1:0-8614 GCA_031375525.1 Burkholderiales bacterium | reverse complement strand
GCCTTCACTGACTTGCAACTCGGACTCGATCAGCACGCAGCGCACGCCCTGCTGTGCGATGCCGAGCGCGGTGACGAGGCCGATCGGACCGGCGCCGACAACGAGCACCGGCACGTCGCGCGCCGCGACCGCAGGCGCGGGTTCGTGCACGCGGTACGGAAAGTAGAGCGACGGCCGCGGCTGCGCCAGCGGTTGATGCAGCGCCGCCGTCATGCTCACTGCCGCTGCTCGCGCCAGAAGCCGAGTTTTTCCTGCGCGACGCGGTCGGAGTACGAGAACAGCACGAGATCGCTGTCGGCGCGGATCGTATAGGCCATCCAGCCGGGCACGACGACGATGTCGTGCGGCGTCAGCGGGAAACGCTCGCTGCCCACACAGAGTTCGCCCGCGCCCTCGACGCCGATGAAGACTGCACTGTCGGAGCTGCGGTACGGCTGCGTCGAAAAACCGCGCGGCAGCAGGCGGATCATCGTCGCCATCGTTGGCATCGCCCAGCCGCCATCGGCCGGGTTGACGTAGCGCATCAGGTGGCCGAGATGCGCGTCCGGTGCGTCGGCGTGCATCAAGGCGTGCAGTGCTTCGCGTGTGCGTGCATACGGGTAGTTGAAGACGGGCGAGTTCAGCGAACCATTGCGCCAGCCCACCGGCAACAGGCCGCTGCCGTAACGCGCCAGCGCGTCGCCGGTCGGGCGCGTGACAGCGGCTTCGTCGTCGTGGTGGTCTTCACGAAACGTGCTGCCGAAGAAGTGCGTGATCGGAATGTCGAGGCCATCGAGCCACACCATCGGCCCGCTGGCTTCATGGCCATGGTGGTGCCAGGTCCAGCTCGGCGTGATGACGAAGTCGCCCGGCGCCATCAGCGTCTTCTCGCCATCGACCGCGGTGTACGCGCCCGAGCCTTCGACGATGAAGCGCAGCGCGCTTTGCGTGTGGCGGTGCGCGGGCGCGACCTCGCCGGGCATGATGAGCTGCAGGCCGGCGTACAGCGTCTGCGTGATTTGCGACGAGCCGACCAGCGCCGGGTTCTCGAGAATCAGCACGCGGCGCTCGGCTTCTTTGGCGCTGATGTGTTCGGCCGACTCGAGCACATGCGGCCGCACGTCGCTGTAGGCCCAGCGGTGTGCGACACCCACCGGCGTGGGCTCCTTGGGCACGAGAGATTTCAGGCGCGTCCACAGCGGCGCCATGTGCTGCGGCGCGATGCGGTCGTAGTAGGCGGCGCGACTGTCGCTCACGTCACACCACCTTCACCGTGATCTCACCCAGACCGTCGACGCAGCCCTTCATCGTCTGCCCACGCACCACCGCGTTGACACCTTCGGGCGTGCCGGAATAGATCAAGTCGCCGGGCTGCAGCTCGAACAGTGTCGACAGATTCGCAATCGTCTCGGGCACCGACCAGATCAGCAGCGAGATGTCGCTGCGCTGGCGATCGGTGCCATCGACCTGGACCCACAGTGCGCCCTTGTTGGGGTGGCCGATCTTCGAAGCGGGATGGATCGGCCCGATCGGCGCCGACTGGTCGAAGGCCTTGCCGACTTCCCATGGCCGGCCCTGTTTCTTCATCTGCGATTGCAAGTCACGACGCGTCATGTCCAGGCCGACCGCGTAGCCGAACACATGCGCGTTGGCGTTCGCCGCGGCGATGTTGCTGCCGCCCTTGCCGATGGCGACGACGAGTTCGATCTCGTGCTGGTAGTCGCTGGTCTGCGCGGGGTAGGGCACTTCGACGGTTTGGCCCGGTGGGCAGACGACGATGCAGTTGTCGGGCTTGCAGAAGAAGAACGGCGGATCGCGCTCGTCGGCGCCCATCTCGCGCGCATGCGCGGCGTAGTTGCGGCCGACGCAGTAGATGCGGCGGACTGGGAACTGTGCGTCGCTGCCGGCGACGGGCACGCCGACTTGGGGCTCGGGGGGGACGACGTAGTTCATCGTGAGGCTCCTGTCTTGCTCCCTCCCCCTTGAAGGGGGAGGGCAGGGGTGGGGGTGAGAGGGCGGAAGAACGGTCTTCTGTGTGCCGCCATTTCACCCCCATCCCGGCCTTCCCCCGTCAAGGGGGAAGGAGTGAAGTGGCTTCGCATCATCATGATTGCAGGCAATTGTCGACACGCCAGCCGTACAGCCACTCCATCGCATCGTAGAACCGCTCGGGTGAGCGGCCACGCCACAGATCGTTGCGCACCAGGCGCTCGACGCCCTGGGCATGAAAGATACGCCCCATCTCGCGCGCCGACAGGACGACACGCGCGGTGCGGGCAATCCGCGAGCGCTGGTAATGCGCGAAGGCATTGTCGAAGTGGCGGTCATGCACGCGCAGCGCTTCGCCCAGCGTCACCGCATCTTCCATCGCCATGCAGGCGCCCTGCGCCAGGTATTGCAGCGTCGGGTGCGCGGCGTCGCCGAGCAGCGTCACCAGGCCGTGGTTCCACTGTGCGATCGGTTCGCGGTCGGCGGTGGCCCAGCGCTTCCAGTCCTTCGGCAACTCGATCAACTGACGCGCGCGCGGGCAAATGCCGTCGAAGTAGCTCAGCACTTCGTCGCGGCTGCCTTCGCGCACGCTCCACGCTTCGGGGTGGCGGCTGTGGAAGGTGACGACGACGTTGTACTGCTGGCCGCCGCGCAACGGGTAGTGCACGAGGTGGCAGTTCGGGCCGACCCAGATGCTGGCCGCGTTCCATCGCAGGTCGGCCGGGAAGTCTTTCTTCTCGACGACGGCGCGATAGACGACATGGCCCGAGACGCGTGCCGCATCGCCGACGTACTGCGCGCGCACGGCGGACTTCACACCGTCGGCGCCGATCAGCGCCGCGCCGCGGTGACGCTGGCCCTTCGAGTCGACCACCGTCACGCTGCTCGCGTCTTGCTCGACCGCGGCCACGGTCGTTGACGTCGCCACTTCGATGCGGCCGGTGGCCTCGGCGCCTTCGAGCAGCGACTTGTGCACGTCGGCGCGGTGGATCACTGCGTACGGGTTGCCGAAGCGCGTGCGAAAGGCCTCGCCGGTGGGGATGCGGCCGACCAGCGATTCGTCGATCGCGTCGTGCATCACCATCTCGTCGGTGTAGACGGCGCGCGCGCGGGCGCGCTCGCCGATGCCCAGCGCGTCGAAGGCGGCAAAGCCGTTGGGCCCCAGCTGGATGCCGGCGCCGATCTCGCCCAACTGCGGCGCCTGCTCGAGCACCTTGACATCGAACCCTTGGCGCACCAGCGCCAGCGCCGCGGCCACGCCGCCGATGCCGCCGCCGGCCACCAGCATGGGAAGGGGTTGCGGGTTTGTGCTCATCGCGCTTTGCTTTGATCGGACTCAATTAATCAGTACACTTATGATCAGCATAATGACTAATCTCTGCATCCGGGTTTTCCCGGCGCGCATGAACAGGCGAACAAACAGGCGATGACCAAGCACCGACGCAAGTCCCGACCGTTGGATCTCGACACGCTGCCCGGCCACTCCATTCGCCGTCTGCAGCAGATCGCGGTGGCCGTGTTCCTGCAGGAAACCGACGGCCACGCCGTCACGCCGGTGCAATACGCCGCCTTGCAGACGGTGGCCGATCAGCCGGGCATCGACCAGCGCACGCTGGCCGGCGCGATCGCCTTCGACACCTCGACGATCGCCGGCGTGATCGATCGCCTGGAGGCGCGCGGCCTGCTCGTGCGCAGCGTCTCGGCCGACGACAAGCGCGTGCGCCGGCTGATGCTCACCGCCGCCGGCGACGCGCTGCTCGCCACCGTGGCGCCGGCCATGCAGCGCGCGCAGGAGCGCATGCTGGCGCCGCTGCGCAAGGCCGAGCGCGCCGAATTCATGCGCATGCTGCGCACGCTGGTGAATGCCAACAACGAGCACAGCCGCGCGCCTGGCGTGGTCGCCGAGGCGGGGTAGAGACTCAATCGCCGGTGATGCCCTGTTGCTTGATGAACGCCGCCCACGTCTGCTGCTCGTCTTTCAACGATGCCGCGAACTGATCGGGCGTGTCGAACACCGGCAGCAGCGCCTGTTGCTCGAGCCGCTGCGCAGTGGCCGGCTGGCGCATCGCGCGTGCCACCTCGTCGGCAATGCGCTTGACCAGGGCCGGCGGCACCTTGGCCGGCACCATGACCGAGAAGGACGTGAAGGCTTTGTAGTTCGGCACGCCGGCCTCGGCGAAGCTCGGCACCGCGGGCAGCAGCGCGTTCTTGTCGGTGATGGCCAGCGCCAGCAGCTTGCCGGCGTCGATGTGCTGGCGCACGCTGGCCAGGTCGGTCAGCATGAACTGCAGCCGGCCGCCGAGCAGGTCGGTGTAGGCCGGGCCGACGCCTTTGTACGGCACGTGCGAAAAGCGCGCGCCGCTGCTCTGTTCGAGCATGCGTACGCCGATGTACAGCGGGCTGCCGGTGCCGGCCGTGCCGTAGAACAGCTTCTCGGGCTCGCTCTTGCCGCGCTCGATCAGCTCGGCCAGCGTCTTCACCTTGGCGTCGGGGTGGGCGACGATCACCATCGGCGCGATCACGCCGCGCGTCACCGGCGCGAAGTCGCGCCAGACGTCGTACTGCAGCGTCCTGTACAGGCCGGGGTTGATGGCCAGCGACGAGTTCGACGCCACCAGCAGCGTGTAGCCGTCGGGCTGCGCCTGCGCCGCGGCGGCCGCGCCGATGGCGCCGCTGGCGCCGGGCTTGTTGTCCACCACGAAGGTCTGCTTCAACTGCTCGGTGAGCGCCTGGGCGAGGATGCGGCCATAGGCGTCGGTGCCGCCGCCGGGCGACGACGGCACGATCACGGTCACGGTCTTGGCGGGCCAGTCGGATTGCGCCATCGCTGCGCTGCCGAGCGACAGCGCGAGGATCGCCAGCGCGCCGCGCCGCACGAGGTTGAACGGCATTCAGAACTCCTTGCGAAGAGTGCCGCAAGGGTAGTCGCGCATGACGGGCGAATTCAAGTGGAGATACGCTGAGGCCATGGACTCGCCTTCGCCCAGCGCACCATTGATGGCCGACCTCGTCGATGCCAATCGCATCCTCGCCGACCAGGGCATCGTCGATGCCTTCGGCCACGTCAGCGCGCGCCACGATGGCCGTGCCGATCGCTTCCTGATGGCGCGCAACCTGGCGCCCGGCCTGGTCACCGAAGCCGACATCCTCGAGTACGAGGTTGCCACCGGCGAGGCCGTGCGCGCCGATCCGCCGCGCTTGTACTTGGAGCGCTGGATCCACAGCGAGATTTACAAGGCGCGGCCCGACGTGATGGCCGTCGTGCACAACCATTCGCCGGCAGTGTTGCCCTTTGCGATTGCGCGCGGCGCGCGGTTGCAGCCGGTATGCCACATGAGCGGCTTTCTCGGCAGCGGCACGCCGCTGTTCGAGATCCGCGACCACGCCGGCGAGTCGAGCGACCTGCTGATCCGCAACCGGCCGCTCGGCGCCGCGCTGGCGCAATGTCTGGGCGCGGCGCGCGTCGTGTTGATGCGCGGCCATGGCTGCACGGTGGTGGCCGAATCGGTGCGCGTGGCGGTCTATCGCGCGGTCTATACCGAGCTCAACGCGCGCCTGCAATGGCAGGCCTCGATGCTCGGCGAAGTGCAGGCGCTGACACCCGGCGAGGCCGAGGCCACGCAGGCCACCAACGAAGGCCAGGTCGAGCGGCCGTGGAACCTCTGGCGCGAACGCGCCCGCGCCGCGAACTGACAGCTCACGGATCGCAGCATCGCGGCGTGACTTGCGCACGCCGCACGGCGGTCGTTCGCCCGCGCGGTCAAGTTCGCCGGCGCGGTGCCGAAATGTGTGCGCAGACCCGCCCTATCGACGCCGTGACTTCCGCCGCACCCACCATCGCCACCGCCGAGCTGCAAGTCGGCATGTTTGTTCACCTCGACCTGGGGTGGATGTCGCATCCGTTTGCGCTGTCGAGCTTTCGCATTGCCGATGCGGCGCAGATCGCGTCGATCCGCGCGCTCGGCCTGGCCCGTGTGCGCTGGAGCCCGGAGCAGAGCGATGCGGCCGCCGCGTCGCCGCGAACGCAGCCGACCGGCACGCACCCGCGCCAAGCCACAACGCGCCCGCCCACCGCGACGGCGCAGCCGGCAGCCGCACCTCACACCGCCGCCGCGCAGCGCCGTGCCGCTGGTCTCGTCGAGCGTCAATACGCCGAAGCCGCACGCGACTGGCGGGCCACCGCCGACCTGACGGTGCGCGATCCGCTGTCCGCCGGGCAGCGCATGGCGGCGCTGTCGCAGGCCTTGGTCAGCAAGATGCTCGGCGCGCGCGAGCTGTCGATCCGCGCCGTCACCGCCTCGTCCAACGAAGGCACGCGGCATGCCACCAATGTCGGCGTGCTGGCCTTGTTGATGGGGCGGCTGTGCGGCCTGTCGGAGCCCGAGATGCAAGACCTCGGCGTCGGCGCGCTGGCCCACGATATCGGCAAGACCGAGTTGCCGGCGGCGCTGCACCGCGCCGACCCGCATTTCACGGCGGCCGAGATGGCGCGCTACCGCGATCATGTCGGCCTCGGGTTGAGCCTGGGCAAGCGCATGGGCCTGTCGCCGGGCGCGATGCTGGTCATCGGCCAGCACCACGAGCATCTGGACGACAGCGGCTACCCGCAAGGCATCGGCGGCCAGCGCATCAGCGTGCCGGCGCGCATGGTGGCGCTGGTCAACCGCTACGACAACCTGTGCCACGGCTCGGCGCGCACGCTGGCGATGACGCCGCACGATGCCCTGTCGCTGCTGTTCTCGCAGGGCCAGCGCCAGTACGATCCGGCGCTGCTGAGTGCTTTCGTGCGCATGATGGGCGTGTACCCGCCGGGCTCGGTGGTGCAGCTCACCGACGACCGCTATGCGGTGGTCGAAAGCGTCTGCGCTTCGCGCCCGCTGCGGCCCAAGGTGCAGATTCACGAGCCGGGTGCGGCGCACGAGCAGGTGCCATTGCTCGACTTGTCGCAGCAACGCACGCTGGGCATCCGCCGCGCGCTGGCGGCCGAACAACTGCCCTCGGCGGTGCGCGAGCAACTGATGCCGCTGCGCCGTGCGGCGTGGTTCTTAGAAGCCAGCGACGACGATGGCGACGCACAGTCGCCGCCGTTTTTCTCGACACGCCATTGAGGCTTCTCAAGCCCGGTGCACGCCGGGTTGCGTGGCGTGGGATGCTGTGCCTACAGTCTGAGCATGGTCATGAATCCGCTCGCCGCCGCTCTCGAAAGCCGCATCGCCACGCGCGCACCGACGATGGCGGTGCGCCTGCCCGGTGGCCGCTGGCTGGGCGCGGCCAACGCGCGCGTGCGCCTGGCGACCCTGGGCTGGGCGCCGTTGGCGCACCTCGTCACCGGGCAGATCGGCCGCCTGGCCGAAGACCATGTGCAAGGCCGCGTCGACCTGACCGGCTCGATGCGCGACATCGTCGAAGCCGCCGCCGCGATGATCGACACCGACCCGACGCAAGCGCGCCGCGGCGGCTGGTTCGCCGCATTGCAATCACGCTTGCGCCACACGCTGGCGGCCGACGCGCGGCAGGTGCAGTTCCACTACGACGTGTCGGACGATTTCTACGCGCTCTGGCTCGACGCGCGTCGCGTCTATTCGTGTGCCTACTGGCCGGCCGGCGTGCAGGACCTCGCGGCGGCGCAGGAGGCCAAGCTCGATCTGGTCTGCCGCAAACTGATGCTGCGCCCGGGTGAGCGCTT
The DNA here is from genome assembly GCA_031375525.1 of Burkholderiales bacterium. Taxonomy (GTDB): domain Bacteria; phylum Pseudomonadota; class Gammaproteobacteria; order Burkholderiales; family Burkholderiaceae_C; genus CADEEN01. The sequence goes on along the minus strand of JANMHY010000553.1, from coordinate 960 downwards.
TCTCGATGTCGGCGCCGGCTGGGGCGCGCTCTTGCTGTGGGCCGCCGAGCACTACGGCGTGCAGGCCACCGGCATCACGCTGTCCAAGCACCAGCATGCGCATGTGAACCGGCTGATCGACGAACGGGGCCTCGCCGGGCGCGTGCACATCGCGCTGCTCGACTACCGCGCCTTGCCCGAAGACCAGCCCTTTGACAAGATCGCCTCGATCGGCATGTTCGAGCATGTCGGGCGGGCGCGGCTGGGCACGTACTTCGAAAAGCTGCACCGTCTGCTCGCGCCCGGCGGCCTGTTGATGAACCACGGCATCACGGCCGGCGGCACCGCCAACCCCGAGTTGGGCGCGGGCATCGGCGACTTCGTCGAGCGCCGCATCTTCCCCGGCGGCGAGCTGCTGCACGTCGCCCCGGTGCTGGCAGCGATGGCCGACGCCGGCTGGGAGATGCTCGACGTCGAGAACCTGCGCCCGCATTACGGCAAGACGCTGTGGGCCTGGTCCGATGCGCTCGAAGCGCAGCTCGACGCTGCGCATGCGCTCACCTCCGACGCGGCGCTGCGCGCCTGGCGCTTGTACCTGGCCGGCAGCGCGATGGCGTTCGAGTGTGGCTGGCTGGCGCTGCACCAGGTGCTCGCGGCGCGGCCCAGCGGGCGTGTGGATGACGGGGTGCTGAGAGGGGCACAATCGGCATACCCCTTCACGCGCGACCACGTCTATGCCTGCCCATAGCCCACAGTATTCGCTTCCCCCGCGGGGAGTTCAGCGGCTTGGGGCGGCCCGGCGCCGCTGACTCCATGCTCTACAAATTCAACTCCAACGCAGGCTACAACGTGCTGTTCAAGGCCCCGGACGGGCAATCGTCGCAGGCGCAGATCGAGGCCTTCGACGATACCTGGCACTGGAACGAAAGTGCCGAACAGGCCTTCGACGAGGTGATCCGCTCCGGCAATTCCGACGCCTCA
>JANMHY010000550.1:0-1977 GCA_031375525.1 Burkholderiales bacterium | reverse complement strand
GTGCAGCAGGGCGGCTTCGGCGAGCGAGGCGACGTTGTGGTCGCTCGCAATCTGGTCGGGCCAGCCGGCGCGCGAGACGACGAGCACAGGGGTGTCGGCTGCCCAGCCGGCGTCCACCAGGCGGCGCGACAGCGCGCCGAGTTGGCGGCCGGCCATGTAGAAGACTTCGGTGTCGGCGCTGCGGCTGGCACGCAAGTCACCTTCGCGCGTCATCGCGGTGGTCAGGGCAACGCTGCGGCCGCTGCCACGTCGAGTCAGCGGGCGTTGCGTCGCGGCGGCGGCGGCGATGGCCGCGGTGACGCCGGGCACGACTTCGCATTCGATGTTCGCTTCGGCGAGTGCAGCGAGCTCTTCTTCGAGACGGCCGAAGACGCTCGGGTCGCCGCCTTTGAGGCGCACCACCGCGTGGCCTTCGCGCGCGTGTTTGACGAGCAGCGCGTTGATGCGCGCCTGGCCGGTGGAATCGCAGAAGCCGCGCTTGCCGACGTCGACCCACTTAGCGTGCGGCGCGAGTTCGCGCAGCGCCGGGTCGGTGAGGGCGTCGTGCAGCACGACCTCGGCGTGCGCCAGGCGCTGCGCGCCGCGCACGGTGATCAGGTCGGCCGCGCCGGGGCCGGCGCCGATGAAGACGATGGGAATCATGTTGGCCCCCAACGGCGCTGCGCGCCGGCCCCCCCGAGGGGGAGCGAGCGGCTTGGGAGCGGCCCGGCGCCGCTCATTGCGCCGTCTCCACCAACAGCGCACCACTCGTGCGATGCGTCGAAGGATCGACCACGATCAGCGCACCCCCTACGCGGTTGTCCGCATAGCGGCGCAGCGGCAGCGGCTGCTGCAACTCGATCGTGACCTTGCCGATTTCATTGACGGCAAGCTCATGCGCAGCACCCGGTGCGAGCGTGTGGATGTCGAGCACCTGTTCGATCGAGACGATGCGCCCCTGCACCCAGCGGTTGCCGTGGCGAAGCAGGTACTTGCGGCCGATGGCGGCGCTGTCGGTATCGAGCCATGCCAAGGTCGCCGTGAAGCGCTGCGTGGCTTGCAGCGAATCGGGCGCGCCGATCCAGTCGCCGCGCGAGATGTCGAGCTGGCGGTCGAGCACCAGGCCCGCGCTTTCGCCCGCGGTGGCGCGTGCCACGGTGCTGCCCGCGCGCCGTACTTGCGTCACCACGGCGGTCTCGCCGCTCGGGAACACTTGCACTGCGTCGCCGGCTTGCACGCGGCCTTGTGCGATGCGGCCCCAGAAGACGCGCGGCGCGTGGCCGGTGCCGTCGCCTTCGCGGGCGACGAACTGCACCGGCAGCGCGAGCGCACCGTCGCGCGCTTCGGTCGCGGTCGGCAGGCTTTCGAGCACTTGCAGCAGCGACGGGCCGCCGTACCACGGCGCGTCGAGTGCGCGCGTCACGTTGTCGCCGCGCAGTGCGGACACAGGCACGATCGCTGCGGTGTCGATGCCGGCCTCGGCGGCAAACGCTTCGAGCGCTTCACGCACCGCGCTGAATGCCGCACCGGGCTCGCTGACCGCGTCGAGCTTGTTGACCGCGAAGACGATGCTCGGCACGCGCAGCAACTTCGCCAGCAATGCGTGGCGGCGCGTTTGCGGCAGCAGCGCGACGGGTTTGGTTTGCCACTCGAGCTTGGTCACATCGACCAGCACCACGGCGGCATCGCTGCCGGCCGCGGCCGTGACCATGTTGCGCGTGTACTGCTCGTGGCCGGGCGCGTCGGCGATGATGAACTTGCGCGTGCGCGTGGCGAAGTAGCGGAAGGCGACGTCGATCGTGATGCCCTGTTCGCGCTCGGCTTCGAGTCCGTCGGTGAGCTGCGACAAGTCGATCGGCTTGCCGGCAGCGCGCTTCTCCAGCGCGTCGATCTGGTCGGCGAGGATGGCTTGGCTGTCGTACAGCAGGCGGCCGATCAGCGTGCTCTTGCCGTCATCGACGCTGCCGGCGGTGAGGAATCTCAGGGCTCTTCTCCCTC
>JANMHY010000531.1:0-2037 GCA_031375525.1 Burkholderiales bacterium | reverse complement strand
CCGGGCAGCGTCTTGCGCGTGTCGAGGATCGCGCAGCCCGACGGGTTCGGCGACAGTCCGGCGATGGCTTCGACATAACGCCGCGTCGTCGTCGCCACGGCCGACAGCATCTGCAAGAAGTTCAGTGCGCTGCGCTCGGCCGACAACAGCGCACGCGCATCGCTGTCGATGCGGCAGACCTCCATGCCCGCGACCACCGGCCCGCCTTCGGCCGCCAGCCATTGCACCGAGGCGGTGGCGTCGAGGGCGTGCACGCAATGATCGAACCAGCGCCGGCCGCACAGGACGGCCGGCTCCTTGGCGACCACGTGCGCACTGACGCGCCGGCCGGCCGGCGCGAGCAGCGCCGTCCAGTCGGTGCGGCCGATATCTTCGGCCAGGGCATCGCGCACGTTGCGCGCCAGGGCTTCGTCGATGGTTTCGTTGTGCTCGGTCATCGCGTCACGTGCGGTATCGTGGCTGAACCCCGCAACCCTACACCCTGATGAAGAACATCGCCATCGGATTGCTTGCCCTGGTGGCCAGCGCGCCTGGTCTCGCGCGGAACGACCAGCCGATCCAGCTCGATATCGCCGCCAGCAAAGTCGGCGAGGTCTGTATGCCTTTGCTAGCCGGCGACACGCTGGCCTGGGAGTGGAAGGCCAGTGCGGCCACCGATTTCAACCTGCATCAGCATGTCGGCAAGAAGGTGCTGATGCCGGTCCAGCGCAAGGCCATGTCGCAGCAGCGCGCGCAGCACAAGGTCGATCGCCGCAACGAGTGGTGCCTGATGTGGACCGCGCCGGCCGCGCAGGCCGTCACGGTCGAAGGGGCATGGCGCGTGGTCGAGGCCGTTTCAAAGTAGCGTCTCTCTACAATCGATGCACTTGCGCAGGAGCAGCCGATGGACACCCGTACCTCACCGATTCCCGTTCGACTCGAAGGCGTGCGCGATGCACTGCAGGCGCAGGGCGCAGCAGCGCTGCTCGTGCCGTCCTCTGACCCGCATTTGTCGGAGTACCTGCCCGAGCGCTGGCAGGGCCGCGTCTGGCTGTCGGGCTTCACCGGCTCGATGGGCACGCTCGTCATCACCACGGAGCGCGCGGCGCTGTTCGCCGACAGCCGCTATTGGGCCCAGGCCGAGAAAGAACTGCGCGGCAGCGGCGTCGATCTGGTCAAGATCCCCACCGGCGCGGCCACGCACCACCTCGATTGGATCGTCGCCAACGTCGGCAAGGGCAGCACGCTTGCCGTCGATGGCCAGGTGCTCGGCTTGGCCGCGGCGCAGCAGTTGAAGGCCGTGCTCGACGGCGCCGGCATCACGCTGCGCACCAACGCCGACGTGCTCGCCAGCGCCTGGGACGACCGCCCCGGCCTGCCGCATGCGCGCGTCTATGCACATCAGCCGCCGCATGCGTGCACGCCGCGCGCCGCCAAGCTCGCGGCCGTGCGCGAAGGCATGGCCAGGCACAACGCCACGCATCACTTCGTCTCCACCGTCGACGACGTCGCCTGGATCACCAACCTGCGCGGCGCCGACGTCGACTACAACCCGGTCTTCCTGGCGCATCTGCTGATCGACACCAGCCGGGCCACGCTGTTCGTCAGTGCCGGCAAGATCGATGCGGCGCTGGCCAAGGACCTCGCGGCCGACGGCGTCGCGCTCGCCGACTACGCCGACGCGGCGAAGGCGCTCGCTGCGTTGCCGGCAGGTGCGACGTTGCTGGTCGATCCGAAGCGCATCACGCTGGCTTTCCGCGAGCAGGTGCCGGCCGCGGTGAAGGTCGTCGAAGCGATCAACCCGAGCACGCTGGCCAAGAGCCGCAAGACGGCGCAAGAGGCCGTGCACATCCGCGAGGCGATGATCGAAGACGGCGCGGCGATGTGCCACTTCTACGCCTGGTTCGACGCCGCGTTGGCGCGCGGCGAGCCCATCACCGAAATCACGATCGACGACAAGCTCTCCGCCGAGCGCGCCAAACGCAAAGGCTTCGTCGGCCTGTCGTTCCCGGTGATCGCCGGCTTCAACGCCAACGGCGCGATGCCGCACTACCGCGC